>JAIIAN010000320.1 GCA_022717655.1 Bacillota bacterium
GTATTGAAAAACATTCTCAATACATGTGGATCACCAGTCTGATAGGTACATGTACGCAATGGGAATTTTACACTATCTTTGATTACACTCGGAATTAGTTCCCTTTTTACTGCTGTTGGGAAGTATGTGAACTCTCCTACGCCGTCATTAGAGTGAAAAGTCACAACCTGAGGATCATTCTCATCATAAACAAATGGCATTACATCTGTTTTACCATAAGCATCGGCTGCATGATTTGTTTCAGCATAAGCTACATGAGTATTTGTCGTGCCGAAGTCAATGCTAAAGTGGAACGACTTGTCATCTGTCGCATTTACAGTCTTAAGTTTTGGTATCGCAATTGCATTGTACTTATGGGCATCTTTGGTCAAGGAAAGTTCAATAAAAGAGAATGCTCCCTTTACACGAACATGTTTTGACGAAAGACTCGATTTACCCTCTGCAGGCAACGTTCTAACAATAGTTTCAGTATCTACTTCGTTCAAGGTATCCTCGTCTTGTTCATAGAAAGACAATTTCACATCAGGCAAAGTATAACCGATCATAACATTATACACGTTACTTGCGAGGTCTGGCTGCAGACGATAGAATGGGAAAACGGCGAAATCCAAGGACGTAGCTCCGTCATAACAATCAACCTTGTTATTTTTGGTGTAGTCCTTGTATAAGGTTATAGAGTTATCATTGACCAAAGGAATTGTCAATCTAACAATGACTTTTTCACGGTCATTGTCATATGTCAACGAGAGCATGTTTTTGTTCTTCAAATCTTCAATTGTGAAGAATTGGAAGAAAAGCTTTTTCAATGGAAGAAGATAAGTCGTCGGCTTAGAACATCCAGTAATAAATTTATCACTATTAATATTGTAGCTAACCTCAACGATTTTGTCTTCCAAGAAATCCTCTGTAGTCAAATAGGGGTATTGTGTCATACCCAATCCTGGCAATGTTCTTTCATTTATATTGCTAGAAGGGTTAACAATTCTATCAGACTGCGTGTCCCACTCTCGATTAGCAGCATATACTAATCCTTCTCCCCCTCCTTGTTGTGTTAGGACAAGTGGTGTCTTTGTAATTGATCTTTTATATATAGTACACCCGTCGGAAGGTTTAATTATATAGTCACTTGTGGTAGGGTTAATCACAATTGTATTATCAGTAGCATATAACTGCACGCCACAAACCTTCACAGAACGTCCCTGTGAAGTAAGTTCTTTCGCACCATCATAATTACCAGGATCTTCTTTTGTTTCATCCCATATTTCATTGTCGTAATTTTCTCCGCTATCCATTATATATCTAGATAGCGCATCAAAACTCATAATACCACTCATTGCGTGATAGAGACAATAAACGTATGAGCGAAATTTAGAATCGCGCTTATGCAAAGGCGTAGGAGTGTCACCGAAAAGCGTATTTCCTGCGTTTCCTGTAAATGTAGGTAGGTTTTCATAACGGCGATTGGCAGAAGTGTAAACCAACGTCACAGGTGAAGAACCACCTACAACAATTTTATTCCATTTGAACAAGTATACAGGTTGTCCTGCCAAAGCACCGAAACCAAAAGCAGACTCTAACGCTGAAGCCAAATTCTTATGTTCTAGGATTTTAGATTTTCTTAAAATTTCAGCCTCTTCTTGAATTCTCCACTCAAAGACATGGAATTCGGGATAATCACCATACTTGTAAATGAACTCGAGCATGTCAAGCATCTCACTAACAAGATAATGATATGGTGTCAATTCTGGTTCACCCTCACTATCTGTGATATTGCTATGGGCAATTCCTCTATATGCATTTTGCCCCTCCAACGAATTGATTTCTTCTATAGCTGCTTGAAAGAGAAATAAGCGTGCTACAGGAGAAGGCATAGAAGAACCTATTTTGTTTAAGTCGGCAACATCGGTTACATTACCATCCTGAATGGCTTGTATATTAATATTATGAGGTATTATGCCATAATTACCTGTGGCATTTACGACAACACCATCTTGCGCTTTGCTTCCCGGTGTCTCATTTGTAAAAAAGTGTCTCATATTTACAAATTATTATTTAATTTGACTGTCTCATTAACTCGGCAAAACCATCTTCGGCGGTTGCATGAAGTATGTCGGCCAATACCCATTCTGCCTCATGACCTTCTCTAAGCCGGTTGGTTTTCGTATCATAATGGCCACCACCTTTACCATCATCCTTGATGTGGGAATTCATTTGAGGATCAAACTCGAATTCTTTTGTACCACCACAAAGTTTATCTACTCCATCTTTTATAGTATCTATGATACCTGATTTCTCAGCTTGCGTAGATACTTTTGTATCTTTTATGATAAGTTCGAAAAAAGTTCTAGTCATATCGCATAGTGCAAGACGATGAGAATTCGCAGGTAAGTTGTCGCCTTTTCCCTCAAAATCGAGTTCCTTAAGCCATTCCTGATATCTATGGTAAAAATCCTCGTATGCTTTGCATAAGCGAGTCATTGAAGATTTATTGATGTCTTCTCCACCGACGTTAGGTATTGATTTCCCAAGGTTTAGATACCCGAAGTATGATTTCTTTTTATCCTTGCCTGACCAGATCTTCTCATGGAAGAATTTAAGTGCAATCGCAAGTTTTACGCAATCATTGAGAACATTTTTCTTTGTAGAGG
>JAIIAN010000058.1 GCA_022717655.1 Bacillota bacterium
TGGATATGGATTTTTATGGAATAATCCGGCAATTGGACAGGTTTCTTTCGGAAAGAATGTGACGGAATGGACTGCAGTTTCCACAAAACAGATGGATTACTGGATTACGGCAGGAGATACACCGGCAGAAATTGAAGAGGCTTATGCGGATGCAACAGGAAAGGTTCCGATGATGCCGGATTACGGAACCGGATTCTGGCAGTGCAAACTGCGTTACATGACCCAGGATGAAATTCTTGAAGTGGCAAGAGAATATAAGAGAAGAAATCTTCCGATTTCTGTCATTGTAGTTGATTATTTCCACTGGCCAAATCAGGGTGATTGGAAATTTGATAAAGACTTTTGGCCGGATCCGAAAGCAATGGTAGAAGAATTAAAAGAGATGGGTATTGAACTTATGGTATCCATCTGGCCAACCGTAGAAGAAACCAGTGAAAATTATAAAGAGATGGAAGAAATGGGTTATCTGACCCGTTCCGAACATGGAAAACGCCTGGGACAGCTCAACGTGGCAAGTGTCATTGATGTAACCAATCCGGATGCAAGAAAATACGTCTGGGAAAAGATTAAGAAAAATTATTATGATTTAGGAATCAAAATTTTCTGGTTAGATGAGGCAGAACCGGAACTGACCGGATATGAATTCAGTCATTACCGTTATTTCCGCGGAGCAGATATGGAAGTCGGAAATATGTACCCGAAAGAATATGCACGTATGGCTTATGAAGGCATGGAAGAAGAAGGTCAGGAAAATATTGTAAATCTGCTTCGCTGTGCATGGGCAGGAAGCCAGAAATATGGTACACTGGTATGGTCAGGAGATATTGATTCTTCTTTCCGTTCATTAAGAAGTCAGCTTGCAGCAGGCTTAAATATGGGACTTTCCGGACTGCCATGGTGGACAACGGATATCGGAGGTTTCCACGGTGGAAATATCAATGATGAAAAATTCAAAGAAGTGTTAGTGCGCTGGTTTGAATTTGGAGCATTTTGCCCGGTTATGCGTCTGCATGGCTTCAGAGAGCCATTTATTGCAGGTTTAAGTGAATCAGGCGGTGGAAAACACAGAAGTGGTTCTCCAAATGAAGTATGGACTTATGGGGATGAAGTGCTTAGAATCTGTACGAAGTATCTTGAATTAAGAGAGACAATTCGTCCTTATGTAACAGAACTGATGAAAGAAGCACATGAAAAAGGAACACCGGTCATGCGTCCATTATTCTATGATTATCCGGAAGATACAAAAGCATGGGAAATCGAAGATGAATACATGTTTGGACCGGATATGTTAGTTGCACCGATTTTATATGAAGATATGAGAGAAAGAACCTTGTATCTGCCAGAAGGAGACTGGGTCGATATCAATTCCAAAACAGAATATAAGGGCGGAGATTTTGTAACCGTAGCGGCTCCGCTTGATACCCTTCCGGTATTTGTAAAGAGAGGAACACATCCGGAACTGGTATAACAGAAACTTAAAATGTGTTATAAGAAAGAGGGCTGGAATCAAATGAAAAAGACGGAAAACATGTTTGGATTTGGAGGAAGTTTTGTAGGGACAGTAGAGAAAATATTTGACATAATGGCATTGGGATTTCTCTGGATTCTCTGTAGTCTTCCGGTCATTACCATAGGCGCATCCACTACAGCACTGTATTATGCGATGGTGAAATCAGTAAAAAATAATGACGGATATGCGACAAAAGAATTTTTTCGTTCTTTTAAATTAAATTTTGTTCCGGCCACAATTTTATGGCTGATTCTTGCAGTGATGACATTTATCATGCAGTTAAATGTAGGAATCTTAATGAAGAAAACCAGTGGCATGGTGGGACTGTTTTTTATCTGCTTTTATGCACTGGTATCGGTTTATTTGATTATAATGGCATGCTATGCATTTCCGGCACTTTCCAGATTTGATATGAATGTCGGATGGATTTTAAAAATTTCAATGTACATGGGTGTGCGTTATATTTTTACCAGCATCATGCTTGTAATTATACTGGTCTGCATTGGTGCAATCGTCTGGAAAATTCCGTTGCTGGTGTTCTTTGCGCCAGGACCGATTGCGTTTTTGATGTCAGAATTTTTAGAGCGGGTGCTCAAAAAACATGAACCGAAAGTAGAAGAAGGAGGAACAGTAGAATGAAATTTACCAATGGATATTGGATGTTAAGAGATGAAATGGAAGCTTCTTATGCAGTAGAATATGCAAAACATACTGTAAATGGAAATAAATTAGAGGTATATCTTCCGGCAAAACACATGTCAGGAAGAGGGGATGCGCTGAATATTGCGCTTCTTACACTGACTCTTTCCAGTCCTCAGGAGGGTGTTATCAAAGTATCAGCGGTTCATCATAAGGGAATGCCTTATAAAGGACCGTTTGCAGCAGTAAAAAATGAAAATCCAAATGTCACAATTGAGGAGACAGAAGACCAGCTGATTTATAAGAGTGGTACATTAAAAGCAGTGATTGATAAAGCTCCAAATGCATACAAACTGGCATTTTATGAGGGAGATGAATTTTTAACAGAATCCAGTTTCAGAAACCTTGCTTACATGCATAACCGTGAAACCGGAAAAAATTATATGGTAGAACAGCTCCTGCTCGATGTAGGTGAGTATGTTTACGGACTTGGCGAACGTTTCACACCGTTTGTAAAAAATGGACAGATTGTAGAAATGTGGAACGAAGATGGTGGAACTGCAAGTGAAATCGCTTACAAAAATATTCCATTCTATATTACCAATAAAGGCTACGGCGTTCTGGTTGACAATGAGGGCGACGTTGCTTACGAAATCGGAAGTGAAAAAGTAGAACGAGTACAGTTCTCTGTAGAATCTGAAAGACTGGATTACTATTTCATCAGTGGAAAAACTCCGATGGGAACAGTAGAAAAATATACCGAATTAACCGGAAAACCGGCACTGCCTCCGGCATGGTCCTTTGGTCTGTGGCTGACTACTTCCTTTACAACAGACTATGATGAAAATACAACCTCCAGCTTTATTCAGGGAATGGCAGACAGAGATATTCCGCTTCACGTATTCCACTTTGACTGCTACTGGATGGAACGGTTTAAATGGTGTAATTTCCAGTGGGATAATGAGGTAACAACAAACCCGAAAGAAATGTTAAAACGCTATCATGACAAAGGTTTAAAAATTTGTGTATGGATTAATCCATATATTGGACAGCAGTCCGAACTGTTTGAAGAGGGAATGGAAAATGGCTATTTTATCAAACGCACAGACGGAAGTGTATGGCAGACTGATTTATGGCAGCCAGGAATGGCAGTTGTAGACTTTACCAATCCGGAAGCGTGCAAATGGTATCAGAGTAAATTAAAAGCACTGCTCGATGATGGGGTAGACTGCTTTAAGACAGACTTTGGTGAGAGAATCCCGGTAAAAGGAATTCAGTATTATGATGGTTCTGACTCAGTTAAAATGCATAACTACTTTACATTCTTATATAATAAGACTGTATTTGAAGTACTCGAAAAAGAAAGAGGAAAAGGCGAAGCGGTATTGTTTGCCCGTTCCGCAACGGTAGGCGGACAGCAGTTCCCGGCACACTGGGGTGGAGACTGCTCTGCAACTTATGTATCAATGGCAGAGACTCTTCGTGGAGGACTTTCCCTTTCCGCAGGTGGATTTGGATTCTGGAGTCATGACATCAGTGGATTTGAGCAGACAGCTCCGGCAGACATCTATAAGAGATGGTGTCAGTTTGGACTGCTTTCTTCTCATAGCCGTCTGCATGGTTCTTCTTCTTACCGTGTGCCGTGGTTATTTGATGAAGAATCCTGTGTTATCTTAAAAGAATTTGTAAACTTAAAATGCCGTCTGATGCCGTATATTTATGAGCAGGCAGTAAAAGCACATAAAAACGGAACACCAGTCCTTCGCCCGATGATTCTGGAATTCCCAGAGGACAGAGCGTGCGACTGCCTTGATTTACAGTACATGTTTGGTCCGTCTCTTTTAGTTGCACCTATCTTTAAAGAAAGTGGAGAAGTCAGCTACTATCTGCCAAAAGGAACTTGGATTAACCTGATTACAGGAGAAAAGAAAGAGGGCGGTACCTGGGTAAAAGAAACCCATGATTATCATTCTCTTCCACTGATGGTTCGTGAAAATACCATCCTTCCGATGGGCGCAAGCGAGACAGAAGCAGAATATGATTATGCCGATGGTGTGACACTTGTACTTTCTGAATTTGCCGATGGAGCAAGTGCAGAAGTAGAAATTCCGGATACAAAAGGAAATACCGTTATGAAAGCTTATGCAGTCCGCAAAGGCGATGAAATCGAATTTTCTGTAGAAGGCGGAAATGGCAGCTTTACGGTAAAAAATCTTGGAAGCGGAACAGTTGTTGTGAAATAATGATAGTCTTTATTATACAATAAAGGTTTGCAATATCATACGATGCGACTTGACAATTTGTTTGTCAAGTCGTATTTTATTTTATAAGAAATAAGAAAAATTTTATCATTAAGACATTGGCAACTATCGTTAAATATGTTACAATAATGTTACAAAAAAGTTAAAAAGGTGAGAAAATGAATTTATATGAAGCGATATTTTTAAGAAAATCGGTACGAAATTATGAGATGGAAGCACTCAAACCATCACTGCTTACTGAGATAAAAGATTATTGTAAACAGATAGAGGGATTAAATCCAGGAATTACCACGGATATTTCAATTATAGATAATACCAAAGGACAGTATAAGAGAGTTCATCTGCTGGGGGTAAAAGCTCCGTATTATCTGGCGTTTTATTCAGAAGATAAAGATAAGGCAATGTTAAATGCAGGATACATTTTAGAACAGTTAGCCTTGTTTTTATGTACAAAGGGTCTGGGAACGTGCTTTCTTGGAAATGTAAAACCAAAGATTGGAAATACGAATAAAGGAAATATGAAATGCATGATTATGATGGCATTTGGAAAGAGCAGAGGAGCACATACAAGAAAACCATCCGAAGCAAAACGAATGAGTCTGCAGGAACTCTGCGTTTATAAAGAAGTGCCACGGCAGTGGGTCAAACAGCTTTTAGAGGCAGCAAGACTTGCACCGTCAAGCATGAACAGCCAGCCATGGCGTTTTGTGGTCTATGACAACCGAATTCACGTATTTTCAAAGAAACATAATATTACTTATTTTGGTATGGGAAAACATGATGAATTTAATCTGGGTGTGATGTTTTCACACTTGATGATTGTAGCAGAAGAACTCTGGCTGGATTTGGATTTGATTCGTCTGGATGATATTTCACATAAGAATTTTTCCAATTGTGACTATGTGATGAGTGCCGTACTGCGAACCTGATACAAAAAAAGAAGAGAACTTATTATGAGTTTTTATGAGAGAAAGAAAAGCAAAAAAAACACATCCTGACGATGACGAAAGGATGTGTTTTTTGTATTTTGATTATAATACGATGGAAAAAAATTTTGTTTGTTTAAACAAAAAGAGCGCGAGACGGGACTCGAACCCGCGGCCTCGACCTTGGCAAGGTCGCACTCCACCAACTGAGCCACTCGCGCATGTCTTAACGACAAGTGATAGTATACTATAGAGATATGAGAATGTCAATACTTTTTTTGAAAAAAATTTAGAAAATTGAATTTGTTACTTTATTGGAAAAAAGGACATGAATGTGGTATACTAAAGACCAGAAATTCAGAGGCTAAAAGAACCTTTAACTAAGGAGGGATTTCAGTATGAAAATGATATTTGCAATTGTGCACAAAGAAGATGAAGGATTTGTAGTAGAACGTCTGAATAAAGAGCATATCAGCGTGACAAAACTTTCCAGTACAGGTGGATTTATGAGAAAAGGAAATACCACACTGATGATTGGAACAGAGGATGAAAAAGTAGACACTGCAATTCAGATTATCAAAGAAGAGTGTTCAAGAAGAAAAGAAATGCTTGTGCCGACACCAACTTATTCTGAAGGAACAAGAGCACCGATGCTGGGATATTCCTCACCGCAGGTAACTGTAGATGTAGGCGGTGCAACCGTATTTGTTGTAGATGTAGAACAGTTTTTAAAATTATGATGTGAGTGTCAAAAGTAGAAAGAATAGATAAAAAAGCAGAGAAAGGAAGAAAATAATCATGGTAAGAAAAACAAATGTAGTCGTACAGCAAAATGTCAGAGGAGGAGAAGGAACCGTAGAGTTTCATCACATTCTTGCAGAGGAAGAATTATATGGACATGGAAAGCTTTATGCAAAAGTAGTGTTAAAACCACACAGCTCAATCGGTATGCATCAGCATGTTGGAAATACTGAACCATACTTTGTTTTAAAAGGAACAGGTGTATTTGTAGATAATGATGGAAGCCGTACCGAAGTACATGAAGGAGATGTCTGTGTGATTGAACCGGGACAGAGCCACAGCATGGAAAATAATACGGATGAAGACTTTGAGATGATGGCTTTAATCTATAACGAAGCAGCAAAATAATGTTACAAATTCCAAACGAAAGTTTGCTTGTAAAACCGCCGTTATAATGATATTATAATTAGATAACTATTATATCATTTACAAAGCGGAGGAACTTAGGATGAAAAAATTAAAAGTAGTAAAAGGCGCAAAATGTATGGCATGTCTGGAGTGTGTAAGAGCCTGTTCAACAAGTTTTTACAAAGAATTTGACCCAGACAAATCCTGTATCCAGATTATTGACAAAAAAGGTGACGCAAAACCTATGGTTTGTGTTCAGTGTGGAAAATGTGAAAAAGCCTGTCCAGAGGGCGCAATTACACAGAATCCAAAAGGTGTTTACATGATTAACAAGAAAAAATGTACTGGATGTGGAAAATGTGTGGAAGCCTGTCCATTTAATGTCATGGTAAAAGCAGAAGAATCACCGGTTACAAGCAAATGTATCGCTTGTGGAATTTGTGCAAAAGCCTGTCCAATGGATGTTCTTGAAGTAGTAGAAGATTAATCGTAAGTGGTGGCTGCCGCAGTATGTCTGACGGCAGTCATTTTTTTCTATTTAACCGAATTAAGCAGTCAAGCGGATTGAGAATATCTGCTTGACCTGCGTTAATAATAACTTTGATTTTAAAGTAAGTCCGCTTTTTGTTTCGTGAGGTGAACAATGATAAAAAAATATGAAACATCTATCTGCTCCAATCAGGATGGACTGGAGTTATCCGTTTTATGGTTAGAGCCGGAAAATGAACCGAAAGGAATCTTACAGATTTCCCATGGAATGAGTGAACATAAAGAACGTTATCTTCCATTTATGAGATATTTATGTGAAAGAGGGTATCTCTGTGCCATCCATGACCATAGAGGGCATGGAAAAAGCGTAAAATATAAAAGTGATTTAGGATATATGTATGGAGGAAAAGATGATGCGCTGGTGGAGGATTTGCATCAGGTAAGTGTGTGGTTAAAAGACAGATATCCAAATCCTCCATTTTATATGCTGGGACACAGCATGGGAAGTCTGATTGCCAGAAACTATTTAAAACTATATGACTATGAACTGGAAAAATTGATTTTAACAGGACCGCCCTGTGAAAATCCGGCCGCCGGTCTTGGGCTTTTGATTTCGAGAGCAGAGAAGCGGTTTTCCGGTGCACATCACAAGAGTAAACTGTTGGAATTAATGGCATTTGGTCCTTATGCATTGAAATTTAAGGGAGAATCCAGCCGTTCTTCCTGGGTGTGTTCCGATAAAGAAGTGGTAAGAAAATATGATGAATCGGAATACTGTGGTTTTACGTTTTCTGCGGATGCGTTTGAGAGCTTAATGCTTCTAATGAAAGAAACATACAGCAAAAAAGGCTGGAAATTGAAAAATAAAGAAATGCCGATTCTGTTTTTGGCAGGGGCAGACGACCCATGTGCAGGAGGCGGACGGAAATTTGTAAAAGAACTTCAGTTTATGAAATCCATTGGATACCGGAAAGTAACCGGAAAGATGTATCCGGATATGCGCCATGAAATTTTAAATGAGACCAAAAAAGAACTGGTGTATGAAAATATATACGAGTATCTGGAAAGGAAAAATAGAAGATAAAATATGTCAACAAAATCAGAAGTTCTGAAGCTTTTAGAAGAAAATAAGGGGACTTATCTTTCCGGAGAAGAACTGGCCATCAGACTGGGCTGTTCAAGAACGGCAGTCTGGAAAGTGATGAAAACGCTCCGTGAAGAGGGATATGAGATTTTGGCAGTCAATAATCGGGGATATGCTTTAAGTAAAGAAAACAATGTGTTATCCGAGGAAGCAATCAGGCTTGGGCTTAACAAAAAAGCAGTAAGAATAGAAGTAAAAAGAGAAATTCCATCGACGAATCAGTATTTAAAACAAAAAGGAATCGAAGAAGAATACAAAGAAGGCTCGGTGGTTGTGGCGGAGAGTCAGAGTGCTGGAAAAGGCAGACGGGGTCGGCATTTTTATTCGCCTGGAAAATGTGGACTTTACATGAGCGTTTTATTAAAACCAAAAAAAACGGCACAGGAAAGTTTGAAAATTACAGCGGCAGCGGCAGTTGCAGTCTGCAGGGCGGTAGAAAAAGTCTGCAAGGTTTCTCTTGGAATTAAATGGGTGAACGATTTATATCTGAAGGAAAAAAAGGTCTGCGGTATTTTGACAGAGGCAGTCAGTGACTTTGAAACCGGAGATATTGAACTGGTTGTAGTGGGAATCGGACTAAATCTGAAAATGCCAAAAGATGGATTTCCGGAAGAACTCGGAGATATTGCAGGAACGGTTCTAAAAGAAGGAGAGTATGTAGACCGGAATCTTCTGGTTGCTGAAATTGTAAATGAATTGTTAGAAGAGTCCGAAAAAGATGGAATCCCGAAAGAATACATCGAGAGAAATATTGTGCCAGGACGAAATGTCTGGGTGGCGTATGGACAGCAGGAGAGAAGTGTGTTTGCAAAGCAGATTCTTCCAGACGGCCGTCTTTTAATTGAAAATGAACAACACGAGGAAGAAATTCTGCCCTGCGGAGATGTATCTTTAAGAATTAATCCGAAGGATGTAAAAAGCCGTGGCAGGTAATCTGGATAAATAAAATACCGATAAAAGCACCAATGCTGTCAATTCCGACATCACGCTTGGAAGGACCTCTTCCATCCACGAAGGATTGATGAAATTCGTCCGTGCAGGCAAAGCCGACACAGATAAACCCAGCAAGCAGAATCAACCAGATTCCACGGACTCCATAGACATAAAGCGGAAGAGAAACACAGAGGGCAAGAATAAAATATTCGGTCATATGAGCGGTTTTTCGGACCGGAAATTCCAGCGTATCGGTGTAATACTGGATTCTTGCCTCATCGAGATTTTTGTCGAGCACCTTATCGGCAACGACAACAATTTCACGGCTGATTTTCTGGCTTAAAGCACCAGACTGCTCTCCGGTCTGTCCAGAGAAAGAAAAGATTAAATACATCATGCACAGGGCAGGAATAAAAGAGAGAGGCTTTAAAAGCAATATAAAAAACTTTTTCATAAGAATTATCCTTTCTTAAAATTTTAAAACATCTTTTAACCGAATCGAGAAAGTTCCCTGCTTCAATTGCGAAAAGTGATATGCAGTAATAGGAACTTTCTTGTATCCGCTTGACGTGTCAATAGGTTAGATTAGACTATAGCACGTTTGGCTGTGGATGTAAATAAAGAGAAAAAACAAAAAAAGTATTAGAAAAGAGGAAAACATGAGTTACGCAGATGAATTATTTGTAAAAATGTGTCGTGATATTTTAGATAATGGTACAGATACAAAGGGCGAGAAAGTCCGCCCGAAATGGGAAGATACCAATGAAAGTGCTTATACAATCAAACGCTTTGGAGTGGTAAACCGCTACGATTTAAGAAAAGAATTTCCGGCGCTGACCCTTAGAAAAACCGCATTAAAGAGCTGTATGGATGAAATTTTATGGATTTATCAGAAAAAATCCAATAATGTCAATGATTTACATTCTCATATCTGGGATGCCTGGGCAGACGAAAATGGTTCAATTGGAACCTGCTATGGAGATGTAGTCGGACGAAAATTTATTTACAAAGGGGAAGAAACGGACCAGATGGATTACGTGCTTCGCCAGTTAAAAGAAAATCCTTACAGCAGACGAATCATGACCAATCTCTATCAGTTTGAATATCTGCACAGCGGAGCATTAGACCCGTGCTGTTACAGCATGACTTATAGTGTAACAAAAGAGCCGGGGGAAGAACGTCTGATTTTAAATGGTGTGTTAAACCAGCGTTCTCAGGATGTGCTTGCGGCAAATAACTGGAATGTGTGTCAGTATGCAATTCTGCTTATGATGGTGGCACAGGTGAATGATATGATTCCTGGAGAATTAGTACATGTCATTGCCGATGCGCATATTTATGACCGCCATGTGCCTGTAATTGAAGAATTAATTAAAAGAGAACAGTATCCGGCACCAAAAGTTTCCTTAAATCCGGAAGTGAAAGATTTTTATAAATTTACTACCGATGATTTGATTGTAGAAGATTATCAGGCAGGAGAACAGATTAAAAATATTCCGATTGCGGTATAATTGGTACAATGGAAAAATTAGAAAAATCAGAAAGACAGAGGAGAATAAAAAAGCATGAATATTATTGTAGCAGTAGATAAAAACTGGGCGATTGGAAAAGAAAACAAACTGTTGGTGAGTATTCCGGCAGATATGAAATTTTTCCGCAGTACCACAACCGGAAAAGTAGTTGTGATGGGAAGGAAAACTCTGGAAAGCTTTCCAAATGGACTGCCACTTAAGAACCGCACCAATATTGTGCTGACAAAAGACAAAAACTATAAAGTAAAAGATGCGATTATCGTACACAGTATAGAAGAAGCACTCGAAGAATTAAAAAATTATGCGTCCGAAGATGTGTATGTCATCGGAGGAGACAGCATTTATGCACAGATGCTTTCTTACTGCGATACTGCTCATGTGACCAAAATTGATTTCGGATATGAAGCAGATGCATGGTTCCCGAATCTGGATGAAAATGAAGAATGGAAAATAGCAGAAGAGAGCGAAGAACAGACTTACTTTAATCTGGAGTATTCTTTTGTGAAGTATGTGAGAAAATAGAATATGTAAATCTTTCCTGCCAGTAGATTAGCTACTGGCAGTTTTTGGCTTTAAAGGGCAGGTGTATGCTCAGTGCATCTATAATTGGAAAAGAGTGTAAAGAAAAAGCAATTTTCTATTGAATTTTGATAGCGTAAATGCTATCATATAAATAGAAAAATGAATACAATAACTTAGGAGACCATAAACTAATGTACACAATCGAGTTCTATGAAACACAAGAAGGTGAATGTCAGATTTGGGATTTTCTCGAAAGTTTACGCATTAAGGCAGCATCAAATAAAGATGCACGTATCCAACACAAACAAGCCAGTTTATATATTGAACTACTTCAGCAAAATGGAACCCACATGAATGAGAATATTACAAAACATATTGATGATGGTATTTGGGAATTACGCCCTGGCAACAACCGAGTATTTTATTTCTTTCATCAAAATGATACATTTGTTCTTTTACATCAATTTCGTAAAAAATCACAGAAAACTCCAAAACGTGAAATTGAAAAAGCCAAACGTGAACGAAATGAGTATATATCTAGAAAGGGGAATAAGAATTATGAAAACTTGGAATGATTATAAAAAACATGTGAATGCTGTTGACCCTGAAATTTCAAAAGATTTAAAGGAAACGGAAGAAATTGCAACCATTGTTTCTGCAATGATTAAACAACGAAACTCTCTTGGTTTAAGTCAACGTGACCTTGCTTCAATGTGTGGTATTCCTCAGTCTTCTGTTGCAAGAATTGAATCTGGAAAAACGACTCCAAACCTTGGAACTTTATTAAATATCTTTCAACATCTCGGTTTAACTCTTACTGTTGTTCAAACTCAAACTATATAATATAGTGTTTTTGCATTACTTTTTATACTTTCATAGTTATATATCGTTTTTATCATTGCAAGAATACCATGGTGATTTTTTTAAATTCTTTTCATTGATATCTTTTCTATAATAATCATCTTCATTTAGGACTATAAGCATATCTTTGCAGGCAAGAATGTCAGTTCTATTCTCTAGAGTGGTTAAATACTTAGATTTTATGACACTTGGGTTGGTTTCGAAAATTGATTTTGGATATGAAACCAATGCCTGTTTCTTGAATATGGATGAAAATGAAGAATGGAAAATAGCAGAAGAGAGCGAAGAACAGACTTACTTTAATCTGGAGTATTCTTTTGTGAAGTATGTGAGAAAATAGAACATGTAAATTTTTCCTGAGGATGTCGCACTAAGTAGTGAGACATCCCCATTTTTTAAATTCTTTAGAAAGTTTATTTTTTCTTTCCAGTGCCTGACACCTTATTTTTGCTTTAAAGGGCAGGTGTATGTTTATTGCATCTATAAGTAGAAGGAGAACAACCTACATTTTTTCGGAATATTTGAGAAAAATCTAATTGGTTTTCATATCCGACCGTATATGCAATCTCTTTGATTGAAAGATTTGATGTGTAAAGCAGTTCACAAGCAACATGGATTCGTTTTTGAATGATATATTTTTTGAGAGAAATACCAAATTCGTTTTTGAAAATGGTATTTATGTAGTTGGGATGGAGTGAAAATTCTCTTGCTATATCTTGAATACGAAGCGATTTATTATAGTATAAATCTAAATATTGTTTGATTTCGGATACTCTTTTTATATTATATGAGTCAGTAAAGCGGCAAGGAGCAGATAAGACTGCCAGAATTTTGAATAAAGCAGAAGACATTTCAAAGAAAAAGGAAACATCAGAATCTGTTGCTAAATGAAGTTTTTCTGTGGCAAATTCTCCAGATGAATCAATATAAGGTACAAAAGAGGAATGAAGTCGTAATATATTAAGAATTATATTGCGAATTTCTACAGAATTTATTTTGGTGTAATGGTATGGAAAACTTGAAGTAGATTGAAAATTAGTCAATAAAGAGGAGGGAGCGTAAAATGCAACCCAGCAATAACTCCATGGAGAAGATTGGTTGGCAATATAATGACAAGAGATATTTGCTGGAATAATAAAAGCTTCATGAGCGGTTACTTTGAAAGGTATCTCATCATTATAGGTAACAAATCCACTTCCAGCAAGTACAAAATGAATAAGAATGTAATCTCTTGTTCTAGGACCATAGGAGTGGCTTTGAGTACAGGATTCAATTCCGAAGAAAAAAGGATGGATAGAATCAGTTAATAATTCGGTATTATGATTAAACGTAGTTGTTATTTGAAACATAAAGTCATATATCTCCCATATTTTTTATAGAATAAAAACTTTGAAAATCATATATTTCAGATAAGATTTTATATATCAGCTATTAAGAATATACGGTATGCTAATGTCATAGCACCAGTATAACACAAAAGAAAATCAGATAATAGGAGATAGGTATGAAAATTAATATTGTATGTGCAGGAAACAGAAATTTTATAATACCCATGAAGGTAATGTTAAAGTCGTTGGCTGTGAATACAAGAAAAAATGTAGAGATATTTGTATTAAATAAAGAATGGAAAGGAGATGATAAAATTGATTTTATAGAAACATTTTCGAACAATAAAAATATATCTATAAAATTCCTGGATATGGAAAGCTATGAGTGTTTGAAACATTTTAAGACAACAAAAAATATTCCTATTGAATCCTATTTTCGATTATTTTTACCAGAAGTTTTACCGGATAATGTAGAACAAATTATTTATTTGGATGGTGATATTATTGTTGAGGGGGATATTGAGGAATTATGGAATATACCAATTGGAGAACATGCACTGATGGCTGTTTCAGAGATGTTTCATGAAGCACATTATGTTTCATCGCCATTGGCGTTACATACATTTAAAAAGTTAAATATACCAGAAAAAAGTAAGTATTTTAATGCTGGAGTATTGAAAATAAATATAAAAAAGTGGAAAGAAAATAATATTGCAAAAAGAATAATAGATTATCTTATAGAAAACAAAGATGAGGTTTTATGGCATGACCAAGATGGACTTAATGCGGTTTTATGGAATGATTGGTGTGAATTGCCAAGTGAATGGAATGTTATGACAGCATTGTTTCGAGAAGAAGATTTTGCAAGGATAGATATGAGTAAAGAGACTGCATGTTATATTATGAAAAATCCGAAAATAATTCATTATACGAATAGTAAAGAAAAACCATGGAAAGAAACATGCACAAACCCATTAAAAGACAGATATTTCTTTTATGCGAACATGATATAGGAGATGAAAAAAACGAAAGAGAGAAGATTATATAATACAGTTTCCTTAAGTATACCAATTATCTTTCAATCATTTTTTCAGATTTTATTTGGAATTGCAGATACATGGTTTGTAAGTTTTTATTCGGATGAAGCTGTGGCAGCAGTTGGGTATGCAAACCAGTTGATTGCAGTTATTTTGCTCCTTTTTGTAGTGATTAGCTCAGCAATTTCTGTTTTGGGAGCACAGTATATAGGAGCGGAAGAAGAACAGAAAGCAAAGAAAATTAGTTCAGATGCAGTAGTTTTAACATTATTAGTTAGTATCAGTATATCGTTTATTATATTTATAACGAGTAAAAAAATTATTAATGTACTGCAAGTCCCAATGGAAATAAGAGAAGATATGAATGCCTATTTAAAAACAATTGTTTTAGGGCTGATATTTCAAAGTGGAAATGTAGTTCTGACCACAGTTTATAGAATTTTTGCAGAAGCAAAATATGCTATGCGAGTAGGAATATGGATTAATTTATTGAATATAGTAGCAGATGCTGTTATCATTTTTAATCCGATGGGATATACTTATAATTTTGTGATAGGAATTGCATTAGCCACGGTTTCTAGCAATGCAATGGGATTTGCCGCTATGTTAGTTAAAAGTAAGAGATGTTTAAAATTGGAATATACACGTAATATGTCAGGAGAAAATGTAAAACTATTGATTTATTATGGCATCCCTTCAGCAGGAGAAAATATCTCTTATAAAATATCACAACTTGTAGTAACAACTCTTCTGGGACAATTAGGTGGATTTATATTAAGTGCTAAAATTTATGCAATGAATGTTATGCTGTTTGTTTCTTTAATTCCAAACTCAATAGGAATTGCAACAGGAATACTTGTAGGATATTTATGGGGAAATAAAAAGAAAAAACAGGCTTATGATATCTGCTATAGAAACATTTTTTCAGGTATCTTAGTAGTAGTGATGATGAATGTAGTTATTTTTATGGGGAGAGACTGGAGTTTACATATATTTACAAGTAATAAAGAAATTTTGAGTGTGGCAAGAACTATCATGAATATGGAAGCTATTTTAATGTTTATTAAGACTGGAAATTTCATGTTTGGAAATTCATTAAAAGGAGTTGGAGATGTCTATTATAATGCCATTTTAGGTGTGCTTTCTACCTGGATTTTTGGTGTAGGCTTATCCTATATTTTAGGAATTACTTTTCAATTAGGCATACAAGGAATTTATTATGGTTTTGGAATTGATGAGTTGTTCCGTTGTGTAATGTCGTGGCGAAGATGGAGAAAGACTATTGGAAAAGAGAGTTTTTCTAGTGCCTGACACCTGTTGAAAAAATAAGAAAATCCGCTGATAGAACTGATTGTC
>JAIIAN010000321.1 GCA_022717655.1 Bacillota bacterium
CCAATCGGGAATGCCGCCACAATACTCACCGACTGAAGATTGTTCATAGAACTTTCTGCAAACAACAATGCAATCGGAAGCAAAATCAGCAAAATACACCACATCAACTGAATGCCCTTATTCGGTTGCTCACCATCTCTCAATGTGTGATAGCTGTAGCAGGATGCTGTCAATGCAATTGAGTCAAAAGACGTCGCATAAAAAGCAATCATTGTCAACAAAACAACTACCATAATAACAGGCGCACCCGGCATCGTCTTAATGATAGATACGATCATCCCGTACAGGTCACCGCTCTCCAGATACTGTGCAATAAAGTCAGCTTTTCCGGTCACCTGCATTCCCATAGAGTAGTTACCCAGTACAATAAAGCTCGTCAATGTGGAACCAACACCAAATATATAGCCACCAAGAATTGTCTGACGCACTGTTCTGCCACGAGAAATGCTTCCGATAAAGAACGGAGCAGCCACACACCAAACCATCCAATAAGCCCAATAGTAAATCGTCCAATTCTGCGGAAAGTTCGATGTACGGAGCGGGTCAGTAAATGTAGACAGATCAACAAAGTTCTGTATCATTCGACCAAGTGAAGAAAAACCAGTTTCAATAATGTACCGTGTTTCTCCACCAAATAACAATACAAAAGCAATCAGACCAAAGAACATATAAATACAGATATTTGCCAGCTTGCTGATTCCCTTAAAACCATGCAACAAAGAATATGTATATACAGCACAGGTAATCAGAAGAATAATAATGTTGATCACTGTACGACTTACAGCAACATGGAACAATTCACTGATAATGGTTGCCATAAGCGGTGTTGCTACACTAAAAGTAGTAGCAGTACCAACAAGGAGTGCAAATACAGCTAACAGGTCAATAATGCGCCCTGCCCAGCCATCGGTATGCTTTCCAAGAATCGGACGGCATGCCTCTGAATACTTCTGACGGTTTCTTTTTCTTACATGGAGCATAAAGCCAAAGGCAACGGCCAGTACCAGATAAAATCCCCATGGAATAAAACTCCAATGGAACAGCGGATATACACCAGCCCAATCCTGAATGCTACCCATTTCTGCCAAATGTGGGTCAGTTGCATACAGCACCCATTCCGAGAACGAATAGAACAGGATATCCGCTGCAAGACCGCAGGTAAACATCATCGAGCCCCACGCAAATAAGGAATACTTCGGCTTTTCATTCTGCTCGCCAAGGACGATGTTACCGTACTTAGAACCAGCAATATACAGAGAAAAAACGAAAATTCCCAATCCAATTACTAAGTAATATGTACCAAAGGTATCACCAAAGAAAAAACGAATCTTGCTCAGTACAGCATTCGATTGTTCTGGTGCCAAAAAGAATAGAACACATAATGCAATTACGACTGCCAAGGGCACCAGTGTTATCATCCAGTCTATTTTTCCATGTTCTTTTTTCGTATTCATTTACTTTTCCTCCACATATTTTTTATAGCTGACATCTAGAGCAATTAGCTCACTCAGACTATCCACCTCTATAATATCGTCTCTATTCATAGGACGGATACCCAATTGATACTCCTTTGGGTAGCAGAACATCGCCACATCATCCCAATAGATTTGTTGATTCTTCTTTTGTTCAAACTCAATTTCGAGATGATGTTTTAGTTTTTTTCCATCCTCTGCAGTCCAGCGGGAAATACTGTACAGCTGCCATCCGCCTTTTCCGCCTGTCCGACTGCATGCCGTAACAATACCACTCTTAACAGTCTGAAGCCACTCATCCGTTTCACCATCTGTCCAAACACTGTTATAACCAGAGTGTTCAAATTCCGGCGCAAGAATTTCAGGATTATAAATAATCTGATCACCATCCAGAATAATCGCATTTTCAATATGCTCTCGTGCTACATAAAGGGAAGATATATTGTTGCAAGTATCATAGTATGGATTTTCAATCAACCTGACACCAGAATACTCCTTTTCAAGTGTCACAAACTGTTCTTTAAGATAACCGACAACAACATAAATTTCATAAATTCCATTTTTATGCAGACCATCAATGACTGTGTCAATCATCCGCACCCCATTCACTTTAACCATCGGTTTCGGTGTTGACAGTGTCACTGGGTGCATTCGATTTCCTAAACCAGCTGCCATAATAATAGCTCTTTCTACTTTTGGCATTTACTCTTCCTCCCCTTGCTTTTTCAATTCTTCTTGAACGATTCGATAGTAATCCTTTGCATATCGGTACTGTCGAAGCGAATACTCACCAAACTCCGCACCAAGATTTCTCTTATACTCACACCAGTTGCTCCATAAAAGTCCGCAAGCTGCAATATAACAATAAATCTTGATTCTAATCTCATTACTACAGCCTTCAGTAAAGTAGGCTGCAATTAATCGATCAACCTGACGTTTATTGTAAAGAGAATAAATGCAGAACATTGCCACATCCACATGAGGATCTTGCATTCCGGCATACTCCCAGTCAATCAGTCTGATTTCTTCTTTTCCGTCCTTCTCCACCAAAAGGAAATTATCCGGTACTGCATCAATATGAGTCAGAACTTTTTCTCCCACATGTGCATCAATATAAGGCTTTAGTGACAAAACATTTGCTTTTGTTTTCTCATA
>JAIIAN010000059.1 GCA_022717655.1 Bacillota bacterium
CGATATAACACGTCATATACCGACTCTCCCGGTGTATATTCTACTTCTGTCGGAGCCATAATCCATCCATCTGACGGTACAAAATCTTTCTTTGAAGATTTCAGATTATCCATATTATTTAAGATCGTTGAACATTCAATCGAAAGTGTACAAGTATGAGAGGCCGAAGACTGTTCTTCACCTGATGAAGCCTGTTCATTTTCATCTGAACTGTTCTCCTGACTTTGATTTTCATTTTCACTTTGCCTGTCCGGCAGATTAGAATCCGTCTGCCCGGTTGAAGTATCATTTGTCTTTTTCTTATCATCTGATTTCTTTTCTGCTTCCTTTTTATCAGCCGTCTCATTCTTCTTACTACTATCTGAATCAGAACTTACCTTAGAAACACCGCCAACCAGATAATAAGTATCTCCCATCTCTGTTACATTAATGGTCACTTTTGTTACATCTTTCTCTTCCTCTTTTTCAAAAGAAAGTGTAGCATCACTCATTTTTTCCGGCTTTTTATCCACCATTTTTACTAAAATTACTGTATCTGCTTCCCATACAGACGGAATGATAAAGGTCAGCTTCGCAGGTGCAGCAAGATTTACCTTTTCCAGTGTAAATCCAAGTCCTGCGGTTGCATTGTTCGCTGCTTTTTTCACTTCCTCCACAGCTTCATCTTCTGTAAATGTTACTTTTAAATTCTGTTCAACCGGATTTTGAATCTTTTTTCCTTCATAACTCCAGATATATTTAATTCCAGTTTTTTCATCGGTTGCATAAAATTCATATGTTCCATCTTTTCCGGAAATTGTTTCCATTTGTGCCTGTGTGATAATTCCATCTTCCGGCAACTCATTACTTTCTTTTAACGCTTCTACCTTTTCGTTTTTTTCTTTTGAATCATCCGCCTTGACTGCTTGCCCATCTTTCGTATCAAGTCTGGTAATCTCACTGCTGTTTATTGTTGAACCACAGCCAGATGTTCCTGCCAGCGCTCCGATAAGCACTGCCGCAAGAAATGCTTTCCATTTCTTTGTTTTCACAGCATATCCCTCTCTTTTCTTTTTCTCATAGCACAACAAGGGAGGCTTTTATTTCCTCCCTTGTCATTCAGGTTTATTTTTTCTTTTTAAAATAAATGCAAACTCCTATTACAGCCGCTCCGCACAAAATGCAGAGAAGCCATGGAAGATTCTCTTTTACAAAACTTCCACTTTCTTTCTCACTTGCATTGTCCGATGTCTTTGTTTCTGCTTCTTCACTATTTTTTTCTTTTGTTGCAGACTTATCTCCTTCGTCCGCTGAAGCAAGCTGTGCCTCCTCATCCGGTACATACTCTTCTCCATCAAAGCTCCAGCCTTCTTTTTCTTTCTTTTCCTCTGTCTTCTTACTATCTGAAGCTGTTTTCTTTGCAGCAGAATTTGTTGCAGAAGCATTGGAACCGGAAGCACTGTTCTTCTTTTCTGAAGTATTTGCTGTACTCTTTGCTGCCGAGTTACGTCCCGAAGAAGTCGTTGCTGAATGTGAGCCGGAACTTTTTGCTGCGGAAGAAGAACCCGAAGAAGACGCACTTGTCTTATTTCCGGAATTAGACGATGTACTTTCCGGATTCGAAGTACTTTCATTTGCTTTCGGATCTGTCACTCCCGTTCCTTTTCCATCACCTTTTGCACCGGCAGCTACCTTCAAATCTGACATATCATAAAGGCTTGTCTTTCCATCAAGAAAACGCTGATAAGCAACCAGAGAGTACATTCCCTGTGCCGTTGCAAGCCCATCCACCTCACCGGCAGCTGCACCTCCATTATTTCCGGCACCCGGTTTTACATGCATAAATCCACTGTTATCAATATGATAAGAGATCATATTTTCAACCAGCCATTTTCCATTTTTAATGAAACGTGCATCTTTTTGCGGATCAATTTTCAGTGCACAAAGAGCATTCAGTACCTGGGCACCTGACTCAGAAGTCTCTGTTCCCATTGTACCATAACCACCGGTTTTTAACTGAATCTCACCAAGTGCATCTAAACCTTTATTGATTGCTTTCGTTACTTTCTCATAACCCTTTTTATTATAATACGGAGCTAACGCCTGAAGTGCCATTCCGGTCATATCGGAATCTGCTTGTGAACCGGTAAATGCCCATCCACCATCTGCAAGCTGCTTTCCTACAATATAATCTACTAATTTTGTTTCCGTTGTCTGTTCAGATACTCCTGAAACAGTCGGAATAGAATAATCCGGATTCGATTTTAATGCAATCAATGCCCAGATGGGACCATTTAATCCCTGTTTTTTTACATTGCTAAAATCTGCAAGGTAAGAGAACAGATTATAGCCTGCAATATTTCTTGCATCTTTTCCAATTGCAGTCAAGGTAAGTGCCGCTTTCGAATAATCCGAATAATTAGAATCTGTTAAAATTCCTTTTTTTTCTTCTAAATAATTAGCAAAATGATTATAGTAAGTTGTAAAATAAGAATCATTTAAATCCAGACCGCTTCTTGCAAGCCCAAGTGCATACCATTCACTTCCTACAGTTGGATTTTTATCCGAAGATAGAATATAGGATTTTGTCTCTTGAATGACATCTGCTGCAGTCTTACTCAGTGCATTTGCTGTTGAAATAACTGTTACTTTACAGGAAGCTTTTGCTTTTTTTACTCCATCTGCACTTACCGTAATGGTAACTGTACCTTCTTTTTTTCCAGTCACCGTTCCGTTTGCATCCACGGTTGCAATTGAAGTATCTGAAGATTTCCAGATATAATTAACCTTTGTGGTCGCATTTTTCGGAACTTTTACCGGTGATAAAGAAAGTGTTCCACCCTTTGTCACACTTGCACTTGTCGCCAAATCCAGTCCGGTAAGAGGAATCGGAACATCTGCTACCACAAACAGACCACTCTTGTCTGATTTTACAGTAAGAGTTCCTGCACTCTTATCGATGGTAGTTTCTAATTTCTTCAGCTTGCCGTCTATATAGGTAAATACCATCGGATGTTCCATTTTGGAAAGTTTCTTTACGGTAATCGTAAGCGGCAGCTTTTTCTCCGGCTCATAAGCCTCGCCTGTGCGAATATCCTGATAAGAAATTTCAAATGCCGAAAGTTTTTCTTTTGCATCCGGATACTTCTTCTGAATTGCTTTTAGTGCCTCATTCGTCTTGTCTGAAGCCTTTGTTGTATTTGCCACAAACCAGTCTGCATCTGCTGCGACCCCGGATTTTGTCTGTAAACCGGATTTCAGCCAGTTCTTTCCTGCTGTGATTTTATCTTCTGTCTCCTGATTTAACCCTAATCTTTCAAAAAGCAGGTCTCTTGCCAAAGCTCCTTTTACAAAATCACTAGTTACTGCATTTTCAAGTGATACACTCTTTGTTGTATCCACTGCATCCGCTGCCTCACTAATTCGGGCTGCAAGTTTTGTAAGCGCATCTTCAAGTTTTTGTACCAGTTCTGTGCTAAGCTGTGCTTTTTGCTGTTCTTCTAGTGCATCATATAACTCAGCTGCATCTGCAATTACTTCTGCATCGTCCAAAGTGATTTCATCTGAAATTTTACTAAGTGCCTCACTGGTCTCCCAGATTTCTTCACTCATTTCACTCAGACGCTTCTTGACACTTTGAAGTTTTTTTAGACTTGCGCTGTCGATTAACGCTTTTTCTGCTTCACTAAGCGCATCATAGGCCGCATCTGCCGCCTCGACTGCTCCTTTATCCTTCATGCTTAACGCAGACAGGGACGGAAGAGCCGTAATCAATGACTCTGCATTTGTTACATTTGTATATTTTTTTTCTAAGGTTTCCATTGCAGATACGCAGCGCAAAAGTTTCGCTTCTAACTCACTGCGATTTTCCAGATATCCCTTTGAAACCTCAGAAAGAGACTGATATGCATCATTTGCCTCTTTTACCTGTACGGCATCTTCAAGTGTCAGTTTTCCAGCATTCGGAAGAGCCTCAATCAATGTTTTTGCACTCTCGGCCAGTTCCTTTGCATTTCCGACTGTCACCTGACAACTTGCGCTTAAACCACTCTCTGTTTTTGCCGTAATAACTGCCGTTCCTGCTTCTTTTGCAGTTACTTCTCCAGTATCTGATACCGATGCAACTGCTTCGTCAGAGCTTTCCCAGCTTACTTTTAATTCTTCTGTCGCATTTACTGGCTCTCCTAAAACCTGAAGCAAAGAAGTATTTCCGGCTTCCAGATTCAAAGCCTGTTTATCAAGAGAAATAGACGTATACGGACGATTTGCAACCGTTACGGTACATGAAGCACTCACTCCATTTTGTGCAGTTGCAGTGATTACTGTTTCTCCGACATTGTGCGGAGTCACTCTTCCCTGCTCATCTACCTCTGCGATTTCCGGATTTTCAGAACTCCAGGTTACTTTTGTAAATGAAGTCTCTTCCGGATAAACTTTTGCACTTAACGCCACTGCCGAATCATTATCATATAAATTCAGACTTGTTTGAGAAAGTACCACCGTTTCCGGCCATACAATTGCATTTTGCGGAAGTGCATTTACGGCATTTTCTACTTCTGTTTTAGTTGCATTTAATTTCTGTGCAACTTTGCATGCCTGCTCGTAAGCCTCTTTATCGCTGTCTGTCAAAAGCCAGGCATCCGGTGCCTGATTGATATAAGCAAGTTTTGTCAAAAGCGCTGTCTTGTCCGCACGGGTATAAAGCGTTGTTCCCTGCTCTTTTCCGGAAATATCAAGCCCGGTTCCATAAAGGGTAAACTGCAAACGGACGACGTCATTATTTTTTAGCTTATACGAATCCATCGTATACGACGGAATTTCATCATTGACCGAATAAATCCATCCTGAAGTCGTGGTTCCTGCTTTTTCCGAACTATAGGAAAACTCCTGAAGAGTCGGAGCATACGTGTTTGTCAAATCATTTGTCAACGTATACCCGTCTTTTTTTGCCTTATCACGGATAAAGGAAGGAATGTTTAACGCTCCTCCATCATCCGCATTTTCAATTCCTACCAGATACCAGCCATAACTGCTGTTCTTCTTTACTACAAGGGGATATCCCTGTTCTTCCATATATCGGGTCAATACAGACGCAACCGTTTCATTTTCTGTAATCGGTACGACATCCGGTTCTACAATCCAGCCCTTTCCAAGACTGAACTTTTCAACCGAAATTACAACGGAAGCCCCCTGGGCCTTAGCAGTTACAGGAAATCCTGTAAGACTGCCAAGACCAATCAGGCAGATTAGTAGAATGGCCAGAAATCGTCTGGCGATTATTTTTCCTCTTCTCATTTGCTTCCTCTTTTCTTAATTAGTTTTGCTCACCTTTTTTCTTTAAACAAAGAACAAGAAGTGCGCTTCCCATCAGGGCTAAGGCTGCCATTTCGGCTGTCTCAACCGGAATTTCATCTCCGGTTTTCGGAACACCTGCACTGCCGCCTGTCGAAGAACCGGTTGTACTTTTTGCTGCATTTCCAGAATTTGCACTTCCGGTACTCTTGTTGCTTCCGGATGCGCTACCGGTGTTTCCATTATTTTTGTTTGTTGCTGCGCTGTTACTCTTGTTTGCACTGTTGTTGTTTGTATTGCCATTATTGGTATTACTGTTATTCTTGTTGTCGTCGCCACCATTGTTATTATTGTTTTGGGCTGCAACTGCACCTACTGCAAAGGCAGAAGCTTCTTTTACTGTAAAGGTCACATCTTCTCCTTTTACGCTACCTTCTACATATTCCACTGCATCTTTGCCCTGTACTGCCACAACAACTGTCTTTCCGGTCAAATCATTGCCGGTATGTACCGTAAAGTTTAAGCCCTCACTTAATTCAAGTGCCTTATGAGAACCATCTTCTAATACCTGATAAGCTTCCACAGTAAATGCATTTTGAATCGTCGCTTTTTTGTCTGAATCCATTTTCTCTTTTAATGTACCATAAACATCATCGGACTGTGCCAGACGCTCAATAGAAATTACGGTATCCCAGGCAATCTCTCCATTAAAGGTTACTTCGTCATTCTTTTCATTCGCTTTTTTCTTTGCGTCTGCAATCGCTTTTTTCGCCTCTTCCACTGCATCTAATGCATCTTTAGAAACCATAGCCTGTTCATCAGATGAAAGTGTATCATATTTTGCAAGTGCGCCTTTTATTGCTACAATTGTATCTTCGGATAATAAATCATCGCCCTCTACTTCTGCTGCCTCTTTCAGAGCTTTTGTTACGGCATCTGCTTTCTCTGCCTTTTCTTTATAAGAATCGAGCATTGATTCCGTGTTGTTCCATTTGTCTATATATTTCACATAAGACTGCGCCTGCTCATTTAATTTCTTATAAACTACATTGATTGCAGATAAGGCTTTTTCTACAGACTCTGCATTTGAAGCATCAACTGTTTCCGGAAGACTTTCAATCATTGCATCTACTTCTGCTGCATCAGCCAAATCCTGATTTACTTTCGTAAGCTGTGTCTTTAAGTCTGCCATCTTAGCCTTTAACGTCAGTTTTGTTCCATCTTCCATATCCCAGGTAATGCTGTCTAAATAAGTTTTAGCTTCTTCTTTTGCTTCGTATTTTGTTAAAAGATCTCCCGCTTCTCCACGGTTATATTCGCTGACCGGAAGTTCAAATACACGGATGCTTTCAACAAGCGGTGCAAGTACCTGTTCTACATAAGAATCATACAGTTTTGCGATTTCATCTAAGTCTTTTAATTTCTGGGCTTCCTTCGGATTTTCATTTTCAAAAATCTTTTTATCTGCTTTTGTCAGTGCATCATAAGCTGCCTTTGCCTCTGCGATATCAGAAAGCTGTTCCTCTGTCAGTTTAATATCAGAACCATCTGAAGCAGTTCCTGAAACTTCATCTTTTTCCGGTAATGCCTGAATTAAACTAAGCAGGTCATTCTTACGAATTGCAGAAAGCTGGTTTTCTGCTTCTTTTAACTTGTCTAAATTTGTAACACGTGCTTTTAATTCATCTGTAGAAAGTGCTTCATACAGTGCACGCACATTTTTAACAAGTGCTTCATCTGCTAAAGTCAGTGCATCCTTTTCCGGAAGTGCTGCAATATTGTCAATCACTTCCTGAACCTTCTCGGCATCACTCATCTGCTGTTTCATTGCTTCATAAACATCGGTTAATTTCTGTGCATTTGTTACAAGCGCTTTCTCTGCATCACTAAGTGCCTGATATGCCTGATATGCTTCATTTACCTGTACGGCATCTGTATCAAAGGAAACTTTGTCTGCCGACGGAAGTGCATCAATTTTTTCTTCCACTGCTTTTGCTTTCTCAAGCATGAAAATCTGTTTCGTTGCATCCTTTAATTTTGCAGCATTTGTAATCTGCGCTTTTAATTCCCCATCTAACGCATCATAAGATGCCTGAGCCTTTGCAACAGCATCACGGTCTGCAAGTGTCAGCTTCTCTGTATCCGGAAGTGCTTCAATTGCACTTAATACGTCATAGACACTTCTCTGATTTTGTAACAATGCATATTTCGTCTGTACCAGAGTTTCTGCCTTTAAGCTGTCGGATAAATTCTGATATGCTTCTTCTGCTGCTACAATCGCATCTTTACTTTCTATTGTAACTGTTCCGACTGCATCCGCTTTCTTTGCAAATGCAAGATAGCTCTCTGCACGTGGAAGTTTTTCCTGATTCGTTACATAAACCTGAAGAGTTTCACTTAATGCATCAAAAGCCGTTCTGGCTGCTGCTGCATCTTCTTCTGTTGCTGTCTCTAAATCAGAAACTTTATCGATTGCCGAAATCGCTGCGTCTACCTGTTTTGATTCATCCCAGCTGCAGACACGAACCTGCGGTTTTCCTACCAGACTTGTATCAATTGCTGCAAGTGCTTCATATAAATCATAGTATTCTTTACCAATACCCTGCATATCTTTTGCGCCTTCAAATGCAGTTTTTGCTGCGTCATATGCAGTTTTTAATGCTTCTTTCTTTGCTTCATCTGTAATAGAAGAACCATCTTCTCCATAATATTCTTTTGCAGTCTTTAAGATTGCTTCATACTTATCGCTTGTTAAAGCTGCACGTTTCCATACATTATCACCATTTACAATGTCACCAAGACCAATGATGGCATCCTTAGCCCACATGGTTTCTGTCGCATCAAGGTCATATAAGAAACCGTTGTCTTTAATATACTTCTTCAATGTCTTAAGCGGTGAAGCTGTATCACTAACTGCAAATTGTTTATCTACGTCAATACCGGCTGCGCTCATACCCTCTAATACACATCCATGAGAAATAGAGTTTGATAATTTATACCAGTTATTGTAGAACATACCAGCTTCTTCACCCTCGGTAAGTAAAGTATTTCTAAATCCCTCAGCAAGAGAAGCCAGCTGTGTCTTCGGAACCATATCCGAAATCGCACCAAGTGCCCAGGAACGCATATCCAAGTCAAATGTTTTATTTGCTGCCATGTTAATAACGGTTGTCACTAACTTATCCGGAATCTTTGCGCCAGCTGCCTTAAGTCCCATTAAAGCCCAGATATCATTTGCCCAAGGACCATCCCAGTGTTCTTCCAGATAAGTAACAATACAATTTCCATTCTGGTCTGTATAGTTATATGGATTCTCGCCCATCATAACCAGTTCCAGAATATTTTTACCATAATCACTCGGCTGAGTGTACTTATAAGAACGAATGTCATCAATGTTTGCCCCATCTAAGCTGATACCGGTTGCTACATCCTTGTAAACACCCCATGCATCTCCAAGGCTTCTTGTTTCCTCCTCGGAACGCTTGTACCAGCCACTGTCCTCTAACATCTGTTTAGCAGTGTCCTTACTCTCCTGGGAGATGGTAAAATATGGGAGAGTGCCGTCGGTGGTTTCGTGGAGGAAAAGATAGAGCTGTTTGGTAAGACCGCTCTCTGCAGTAACCTCAATTCGAGTAATATCTCCTGGGTCTACACTAATAGAATCTCCTTCTACTTTCTTTCCGTTTACGGTATAAGTTGCAGAATCGGAAACCTCAATATTCTTAAAAGTTATTTTTTCTTTATCTGATTTTAATTTAATAATAAAACTGTCTTCTCCACTCTTTAATGCATCTGACAGATTTTCAACATCCTGAAGTTCTGCTCCTTCGATATCTAATCCTTTTAATTTTGCTTCACTTGATTTTCTGCTGACTGTTACCGTGTAATCTTTGGTTGTTTCTCCATCTGGTGCAGTTACATGAACTTTAACTTTTGCATCTCCGTCCGCTGTCTTTTCAACTGCATCGGAATCTAAGTTTACTACATAATAGTTACCGCAAACCTGCTCTTTTTCTACTCCGTCTACCTTTACAGTTGCACCACCTGCTTCTGGAAGAATACCAAGTAGAAATTTATTATACTTTGCATTCTTTGGTATCATTACAGTTGCTGTGTCATCATTTAATTCATAACTGTAACTCTCCACCTCATCTGAATATTCTTTCGTCCAAGAAAGCGGGTCTAATGATTTGAGGTTTGCATTACTACTTGCAGCATCTGTAGATTCTTCTCCATCAAAGTAGATGATATATGGAATAGAAACAAAATATGAAGAAGAGATGGAGGCTCCCTCTGTTGGAAACGGAAGCCAAATATTATTAATTTTATCTATTGCTGATCCGTATATAAAATACAAATTCACAAGATTATATCCTTTTTTCAATTTTACTTCTGGCGAATAGTATCCATCTCCCTGCCTTGAGCATGCATTAAATCTCTGTACTTTTCCACCATTAACTGAAAGCCAATTACAACCAACTGAAGTCCATTCTCCGGCTTCAGAGCCTTTACCAAACGAATCCAAATCTCCCTGCTTTCTATTTACCATAAATGAGATTTTATTCATCTTTGAATTAACTGATATTATCTTATATTTATCCATCTGTTTTCCAAGACTTGTAAATTCGCTATCTCCCACCTGTATTTCATTAATGTTGGCATCTACCATATTAATTGTAGATATTCCTGTTGTTGACGTTAAATTCGCTCTTTTACTCCCTTCAATTACAACTAAAAAGTCATTATTTTCTTTTTCTGATTTTATTTTAAAATCAAATATCCAGCTTCCCAATACTGTCATATCATTAAATTTCTGTTCAAATTCTTCCTGTGTTTCACATATACGATATGTTACTGTATATGCTTTTTTCCCTTCTGATTTTTCATAATTAATCTGGGGTTCTGGCAACATATAATCTAAAGAACTAACTATCTCTGATATTTCAGCTGTATCGTCCGGTAACTCACCAGATAATACTATTTTTGTGGCATATCTAGCAATCGTACCACTCATTTTCCAAACATTTGATTGAGTTTCAGATTTTACACCTTTAAAAGTTTTATTGGGTTCTTCTTCATCACTTAATGTTTCTCTTCCATAGGACTGATATTGAACAGAAAACTCTTGTATAGCTGCCTCTACTTTTAATGGAAATACAACTGTATATACCATTGCTAACATAAAACAACTCCAAAACATACATTTACATCTTTTTATCAATTCCATATAATCACTCCAATTTTTTTATACAACAATACAATAAAAGAAGCTGTTGCTCTATAGATGACTACTCATCTATTTTGCAACAGCTCCCCCAATTTTTAGACAATCCTCTTTTTACTTATTATATTCATATGTATCATACGTAAGAGTTATTGTTGCATCTCCAACAATTGTATTGTCACACATATATTTATTAGTGTCAAATTTTTGTTCGCCATCAAAACCTGAATAAGTCCAACCGGCACCTCTCCACTGCGTATCAGTATCTTTTGTTACGGTTGCATATTCTTTACCATTAATTGTTACACTATTTAATGCATCATGGATGATTGAAGGTTTATAATAATCTTTTGTTTCTACCCACACACCAGTCCAACCTTTTTTTGTAAAAGCTTTCTTTACTGCCTCTTCTACAGTAGTACCGTCTTTAACATCTACACTTACAGAATCTGTATGAATCGCACCTTTATTAATCGAAGTATTTGTAAATGTAACGTCATAATACGCAAGTGTCACTTTTACACTACAATCGGTATTTCCTTTCTCTCCAATACTATGATTCGGCGCAGCAAATACACTTACGCTCATTGAGAGCACCATTACCAATGCCAAAAATAATCCTGTTAATTGTTTTGCAAATTTTTTCATGAAAATCTGCCTCCATTTCATACAAGCACGCTTTGCGCTTTTTGTTTAGGTTTTTAAAATTTACTTTTTGTCGAGTTTCACCGGCATTTATCTTTTGTTTAGTCGACTTCCAAACCTAAAAATCTTCTGATTTCGTACAAAAAAGAGTATAAAAAACAGGCCCCCGTCTTTATGCCTCCGGTTCCTCTTCTTTAAAGTCTCCAAATATCCGTCTCCTGTCTCGCAGTTCCAACCTACTTGCTGCCCTTCTCAAAGTAACACTTTAATGGCTTTGCAGCTTTCGTCCTGATTACAGTAGGGATAAAGTCTGTTGCGGAATCTCACCGCATGTTCCGAAATCTTTTGATTCTTTAATATTTGTACAAGCGACTTTTCTTTATTCAATTGTATAGAGAACTTTGCGCTCCATCCTTCTGATTTCTATCATACGCTTTTTGTATAAATTTGTCAATTTATTTTATCTCTATTTTCCATTTTTTATAAAAATGCACAACATCCTTTTTACAAAATTATTCTTCCCTCAACACTCCATGCACCACCAGCCTTACCGCCGAATTACTCGTACAGGTCGCCAGCGTCACAATCTTATCTGTATCTTTGACTTCTACATCCAGCTTTTCTTCTGAAATTTCTTTCACATAATTAATAAATTTTTCAAAAGTCTGCTTATTTGAAAACTCAATCTGAAATGCCATATCTTTTTTATCCGCATCCGCTTCGTGATAGGAGAAAATCTGGTATTTTTTCCATCCATCTGCTGTTGCCACAAAGAAATACGGATTGTCTTTTACCGTTCCTTCTTCCCGAATTTTCTTTAAACTTCCAAACATAGAGCCGTCCCGCATATTGTGTCCAAAAATAAAGGTATTGTCATCCGTAAACTCTTTGGACGCTAATGCATCCAGAAATATACTTCCAACCGCATTTTTTTCTCCTGAAAAAGTATGTTTAATATAGTAGGTATTGTCTTTATCCTGCATAATCGGATAGTTGATTCCAAGCACCGGATAGTAGAGCCATCCTACTGTATCCGGATTTTCTTTTTTCAGGGCAGTCAGATTCACATCCGGAAGATTTTCTTCCGCAGGATCTTCCTCTTTCGTTTCTTCTTTGGCATCTTCCATCTGTGCTATTTTCTGAACTTCCTGATATTCTTCTTTTGCATCCTTATATTGTTTTTGCAAAGAAATCATGTTCCAGACTCCGTAAATCATTACTGCCGCCGCAAATACGATTAAGAGATTTAAAATCCAGCCTTTTTTCTTGTTTTTGTCCATTTTCTAGTCCTCTTCTATCATTCCATACTTCACTTTGATTCTCTCCAGTTTTTCAATCATCGGCTTACTTGCAATCCACAAAAAGATTACCGTTGCCGATGCATGAACCAAGTCCACCGGAAGCCCTGACATATAAATTGCCAGCAGATTTCGCTTGGTAATTGCATAGGAGGTCATCACAAGGGAAGCCGGGTTCATGATTCCTCCATAGATAAACACGGTCGCTAAAAATCCATAAATACAAAGCGAAATCTTACGTGCTTTCAACCAGCCTTTTTGAAATAAAATACCTGCCAAAAATCCGATAATTCCAGCAGCAAACATCTGCCACGGAGTCCACGGTCCCTGTCCAAAGAACATATTCGAAGAAAGCATGGAAAGCGCACCAACTAAAAAGCCCGATTCTGCACCAAAGCAGACGGCTGAAATAATGGTCACAGCCACAACCGGTTTAAAGCTTGGCACCATAAAAAATGCTGCACGGCCTGCAACTGCAATGGCAACTAAGACCGCAATCGTAAGCAGTTCTCTTGCCTGCGGCTTTCTTCCTTCAAAAATCAAAAAGAACGGCAGCATGCAGTAAACTGCAATCGCCAGACTGATGACAAAATATTTTCGGTCATCAAAAAGCGTAATTCCAATCCAGATTGTAACCGGAATTAAAATTAAAATCAAAAACATAGATGCAATCGTACGTTTTGACAGCTTTCCCTTGTGTTTTGGCGCTGTCAGTACATCCTGCGCTTCCCAGAAATCGTTTTTTTCCGGTTCTGATTTCTCATCCCAGAAATCCAGGTCTGTTTCCTGTGCCGGTTTCTTCCCATCTAAAAAGGCATCCAGAAAGACATCTAATTTTTCTTCTTTCAGCACGACACCGCCTCCTCTTCTGTCTGATTGATTGCTTTTACCACATCCTCTACTGTTACCGCATTTGGAAAATAATTTCTTGCCATACGGTTTGCAGCAGTGGTATAAAAGTTATTTCCGGCAAAAAATTTTTTCGATTCTTCACTGGTTACCACATTTCCCTGAAAGAACAGTCCGGTACGATCCGCATACTGCGCACAAAATTCTACATCATGAGAAATCATCAAAATCGTTACGCCATGTTCACTTAATTTTCTTAATATCTCTCCGAGTTCTTTTTTATAATGATTATCGATTCCTTTGGTCGGCTCATCCATCAAAAGAATTTTCGGGCGAAGCAGAAGTACTTTTGCAAGTGCCAGTCTCTGCTGCTCTCCACCACTTAAATCATAGGGATGCCGTTCTAAAAGCCCTTCTAATCTTGTTAGTGAAACAATTCCCTCAACTGCATCTTTTTTCTTCATTTCAATTGGATATGCCTCACTTTTTCTTTCCCGCTTTCCATCTATTACTTCATATAAATCCTCTCTTACGGTTTTTTTCACGAACAGACTTTGCGGATTTTGCGGCATCACGCCTAAGAATCCGTGATAGAGGTCATCATCACTGTATTTTCCGATTTCTTTGCCTTCCAGATAGATTTTACCACGATACGGAAAACGAATTCTTGCAATCAGACTCATCGCTGTACTTTTTCCGGTTCCGTTTCCTCCTACCACTGCAAAGATTTCTCCTTTTTTGATGTCCAGGCTTAACCCTTTTACCACATCCGGCAAATCCCGTTCATAGCGAAACCAGACATCTTTGATTCGGATTTCCGGAATTTCTTTTTCCGGTTCTTTTTTCAGACCTGAAAGTTTTCCAAAAATAGAATTCTTCTTTTTTGCTGTCTCTTCCTGATTTCTTTCTTTTTTTATTTTTATACCTTTTGTCTCTAATTCCTCTGACAGCCAGCGTCGTCCCTGACTAACGGTAAGCGGGCAGCGAAGGGAACTGTTTGTTCCGGCATAAATCTGCATCGGTGCCGGCATAGAAAGAAACATATCATGTCCCATCGTTCTTAACTGCTCCCCGATTTCATTCGGTGTTCCGTCCGCTATTATCCTTCCTTTATCCATGACATATACTTTATCTGCCCATGGAATGACATCTTCTAAGCGGTGTTCGGTTAAAATCACAGTGGTTCCGATATCACGATTAATTTTCCGAACCGTCTCTAAAAAATCGGAAGCTGCAATCGGGTCAAGTTGGGAAGTCGGTTCATCTAAAATCAAAAGTTTCGGGTGCATTGCCATAACCGAAGCAAGATTTAAGAGCTGTTTTTGTCCTCCCGATAATTCACTGACATTTTTTAAAAACCAGGAATGGATTCCAAAGTAGGAAGCCATCTCTGCCACACGAAGCCGAATCGTAGGTGTATCATAGCCAAGGCTTTCTAACCCAAAGGCAAGCTCATGCCAGACTTTATCGGTTACAATCTGATTATCCGGATTTTGAAGCACATAGCCAATTTCTGCACTTTGTGTCCGCAAATCCACGTCTTCCAGATTCTGCCCGCCGTATAAGATTTCTCCCTTCTTTTCTCCATGTGAAGCAAGCACACTTTTAAACTGCCGAAGCAGAGTGCTTTTTCCGCATCCACTCTTTCCACACAGTACAACAAACGAACCTTCTTCTACTTCCATGGATACCTGATAAAGTGCCGCATGGCTTTCTTTTGGATATTGAAAACTAAAGTTTTTTACTTCGATACAATTCAATTTTTTATAACCTGCTTTCTTTTATTTTTGACGCTCACATCATTTTTTTCGGGTCTGTCAAATACCATGGAAGCCTGCGCTCCATATCTGCCATTTTTTTAAGTTTCTCAAATCTTCTATCCTCAAGCACACCTAAAATCACAGGAAAGAAACAAAATCCCGCCCATGCCAGATAAATAACGACGCTAAGGGGGGTCAGCGGAAGTCCGCCGATTTTAATCTGTGGGTCATACTGTGCAAAGCTAATGCCCGCTGCCATTCCACCAAAATACACTCCCATCAGTGCCAGTAAAGTGCCTGTTACAATCCCATCCCTATTATCAAATCGAAAGATTGCAAAAGCGCTTCTCCCTTTTAAGCCATATCCTCTTGCACGCATCGAATCTGATGTATCAATCGCATTTTCCAGTGCCCAGGTAACCAATACAGAAAAAATCGTAATACCGTGACGCATTTTCTTAAAAATGTTTCCGTTTTTTACATCTCTTCCAATTGCTTTTTGTCCATTTCGGATGACGGTCAGCTGCTGTCCAAATCTCGGCACAAACCGAAATACCATAGAT
>JAIIAN010000322.1 GCA_022717655.1 Bacillota bacterium
ATTTTTACATACAGTATGTGTAACAGTTAATTCTGTTGATACCGGAACTTCTTTAGTTACAATAAATGTTTATATCCGTAGCACCTAAACGAAATCTGAATACAGTTTTACAACTTTCCTCAGCTTTCTGTCTGCTTACTTTTACGAATTTCTTACACTGTAAAGTCTATGATGTGATCTATTAAAACCACTGTGAAGATTTTTATAGTACTGACAAAAACCGTTTAAATGCAGCAAATCCCTTTTCTGTGCGTTTATATACACCTGCACATTCCAGAACCTGCACAAAACAATCTGCAATTTCCTTCTGAATAATACTCTCTATATTTTCTGTTGTAATATCATAAGAGTCCAGCCATTCATCTACCCAGTCAGCATGAATTTTTATTTTCTCTATATCATGAATGTTTTTCCCTTCAATAATAGCTTTCGCAAGCATATCCATTTCTTTTTTCAACCGGGAAGGAAGTACTGCAAGCCCCATCACTTCTATCAATCCAATATTTTCTTTTTTAATATGATGCAATTTTTCCTCTGGATGATACACACCCCATGGCCTGTCCTCTGTCGTAATATTATTTCTGAGAACCAAATCCATTTCATATAAATTCCCATTCATACGTGCAATTGGCGTAATTGTATTATGTGGTACTCCATCTGTTTCACTAAAAATAAATGCCTCTTCATCCGTATACCCACGCCACTTTTGCAAAATATAGTCAGACACTTTTGCAAGTCTTCCAATGCTGCTTCCCTGCAATCTTATAACTGACAGTGGCCACTTAACACACCCCGCTGTCACATCTTCAAATCCTGCAATCTCAAACATATACTCATATGGAGCTTCTGCCATAGCAAAAGTATATGCTCCACCCTGAAAATGATCATGGCTAAGAATTGAACCTCCTACTATCGGCAAATCCGCATTTGAGCCTAGTGTATAATGTGGAAACTGTCTTACAAAATCCAATAACTTTACAAAAACAGCTTCATCAATCTTCATCGGTGTATGTTTTGCATTAAACACAATACAGTGCTCGTTATAATACACATAAGGTGAATACTGCATGTAATAATCTTGTCCATCTAGCTTTAGTGGAATAATTCTATGATTTTGCCTTGCCGGATGTGAGAGTGTTCCTGCATATCCCTCATTTTCTGCACATAACAAACATTTAGGATAATCATTCTTTGCTTGAGTTGCTGCTCTCGCTATGTCCCGTGGATCTTTTTCTGGTTTAGAAAGATTAATTGTAATATCTATCTTGCCATACTGTGTGTCTGCTTTCCATTTTTTATCTCTTGCAACTCTGTCCTTACGTATATAATTTGTATCCTGACTGAATTGATAATAGAAATCGGTTGCTTTTTTGGGATTTTTGACATACAAATCTGTAAATTTTGCTCTGACCACAGAGGGTGCAGGTGTTAAAATCCCCATAATTTTAGTATCAAATAAATCCCTGTATACATTTGTATTTTCAGGTATCAATCCATGCTCCACTGCATAATCAGTCATATCAGATAGAATTTCTGATAACTGTCTGATTGCTTTATCCGTCTGAGTATAACTGTCAAGTCTAAACAACTCTAAAAGTCTGTTAATCACATAAATTTTATCGTCTTCCTCAACCAATCCTTTTTCAATACCGTAATCTACTAATTCTGAAATAAGTTCATTCATGTTATACCTCCTAGTATCCGTCCGGATGATTTACATGCCATTTCCATGCTGTTGAAATAATCGTCTCAAGATCTGCATACTGCGGTTTCCACCCAAGCACTTTCCTTGCCTTTTCACTGGATGCTATCAACACTGAAGGATCACCAGTTCTTCTTTCTTCTTCTCTTATAGGAATTGTATGATTTGTTACCTTTCTTGCCGTCTCAATAACTTCTTTTACTGTAAAACCTACACCATTACCAAGATTAAAAATATTGCTTTCTCCGCCTTTTGAGAGGTATTCCATTGCAAGGATATGTGCCTGAGCTAAATCATTTACATGGATATAATCTCTTACACAGGTTCCATCCTTTGTGTCATAATCATTTCCAAATACAGATATGTATTCTCTCTTTCCGTTCGGAACCTGCAAAACAAGCGGTATCAAATGTGTTTCTGGATTATGTGCCTCTCCGATTTTTCCATTCGGGTGTGCTCCACAAGCGTTAAAATACCGAAGTGAAACATATCGTAAGTTATACGCCTTAGATGTCCATTTAAACATTTTTTCCATTGACAACTTTGTTTCACCATAACAGTTTGTTGGAAGTGTACGATCCGTTTCCAAAATAGGTATACTTTCTGGCTCTCCATATGTAGCTGCGGTTGATGAAAATACAATCTTATCAATGCCATGCTCAACCATACTTTCAAGCAACACTTCTGTTCCACATAAATTATTATTATAGTATTTCAGTGGATTTTTCATACTCTCTCCAACTTGTGAGCTGGCAGCGAAATGAATAACACCATCTATCTTTTCTTTTGATAAAATATTATCAAGGAATATCTTGTCCCTTATGTCTCCTTCATAAAACTTTGCCTGAGGATGTACTGCCTCTTTAAACCCTGTAAGCAAATTATCAACTACAATTACTT
>JAIIAN010000323.1 GCA_022717655.1 Bacillota bacterium
TTTCTTCTATTTTTTCTAAAAAAACATCTTGCAATTCATGTTCCGTTGAACAACCATTGATCGCAACTTCAATATTGCATTCCATACCATTCATTGATGTTGTTCCATCTAAAATACCAAAAACACTTGAAATTGTATCAATCATAACCTGGCGAATAATTTCATAATAAATTTCTTTTTGCTTTTGATCCAATGTTACATAAAGCTGCTTTACATCTTTCCAATAATTGATAGTTTTAGGACCAATTTGAAGTGTTTCGTTAGAAGCTTTATATTCCTCAATTCCTTCTACAATCAACATATCAATTAGCTTTTCTATAAATTTTTCATTCATATTACCCGTCTTTCTGCGAAAGACACCAATGCGTCATGAAACATGTACATTGGCTTTCGCTATCTAATTTACTTTCCTTCTGATATTATTTCTTTATAAGACTGACACACTACAGAACACGTGGAGGTGAGTGGCGGGGCTGTATAGCGGCGACCTCGTATTCATATTTGTTGTCGGTCATCCGTTAAGGCATCAATGAATGGCGCATAACTGTAGCCCGTAAACTTATCTCTTCCGAAGTCGACTCGATCTCGCCGGATGACCAGTCACTGTCAGTCTTATAACTATAAATTTCAGGAGGTTATTTTTTATTGTCATTTACCTGACATCAAAAAGCAGGGATTCAAAGATCTCATCATCCGACTGTCCGGTAAATTCCTTTATGATCAGGGCACCGTTCTGGACATTGACCGGGGTGTTGGATCGTAAATCTTTTTGGCTGTATAAAACAGCATACAGTTTTTCATCGATCTTTGGGAATATCTCATCAGCAAAATATTTTTCCCATGATTTTTCCAGCATTCGCTGTTCCCGTTTTGTCAGAAAATGAAAAGAATCTGTAAAAGATAACTGCTGAATAGTGGTATCATTTGTAACAAAAAACATCGTAAGACCTCCCAGATAAGTTCTGGTTATATTTTAACAGATAATAGATGATATTGGTATGGTATCATATGTTAACTTTTCAAGGTACAAATCTAACTGAATAGGTACGAGCTTTTGACGCTTAAATCATGATATAGTAATATATTTAAAAAGCTTGACCTTAAATAACAAAATATGGTATATTTTAATTAGAGGTTTTGTTGTATATAACTAATATTAGTCCAGTATAACTACGTAAATTTTTTATTATAAAAATACTAGTGACAAAATTAAATTTTGTCACTCACATCTTATTATTACACCAGTTTACAACTTTATAAATGGTAGACTTGCTGATAAATAAGCTGTTTTAAAGCTTTTGTCATAGCATTTGATTTTATATGTGTTTCGATATTTTTTACGAAAGTGGCAAAAAATATCTGACTACGAATGCCCTGACTTAATTCAAAACGAAACTCCTGCACACTTTTTGTACGGTATTCAGAAAAATGTTCGTTCTGATAGGGCAGAATCTTCATGGCACAGTAAGTGATATGAATCAGGTTGACCAGCATTTCAATTCCTTTGCAACTTCGTACCATATAGTTACAAAAAGACCAGAATGTTTTCTGCTCATAGTAGCTTGTTTCAATATTCCAGCGAAATGAGTACAGAAACAACGGAATATATTGTATCCGGTCACTTCCAGTCTGGTTCAATGGTGCTTTTTCCTGCCAGGCGCAGAAAATCTGCAGATTTTCCGGGAAAACGGTACTGAAAAACAGTCGTTTTGTACCATGTTCTTTTTCGGTGGCAGTGACATAGGCAAGGCCTTCCCTGTTGCCGAAGAGCTTAGTGAGAACCCGGCGGGCACCGGTATAATAATCCCCGATTTTTTCATCGGAAAACGTAAAATCTGTCTCAACAGAAAGACGTTTTCCATGTTTGGCAGGACGTCCCCGGCGACCGGTACGTGCAGGTGTAAGATCATACATGACAGAGTCACTCCTTGCATTTCCAATCAAATCCAAATTCGGATATTCATCAACGATGGATACCAGATTTTGTTTTGTATACCAACTGTCACAAAGGATGATGACATGATTCTTGCTGTGAAACTCAGGCATAACCTGGCGAATCATGGAAGCAGCAAGTTCCAGTTTGGATTCTTTCTTCTCCCACATACGATAGCCCAAAGGAACAGAAAGATAAGATACTTTATCGCACTTCCACACAGGTACGCAGAGCATGACACTCACAAAGCAGTGTCCATTCAGATAGTTGGAACCGTTGTGTGCAGCATGGTCAAACAGTTTTGAAACATTTTCAAATTTTGTACCAAATTTAGATACCATTGTGTCATCTACACACAGAAATACCGGTTGCGTCTGCAAGGAATCCGGTATCAGCTTCAAGGCAATCCGGGCAGTGGTATTCATAAATTTGGAATAATCAACCTTTGCATAAGAACATGCATAATAAAATACATTTAGTGATTTCTTTGTTATTCCAGATAAAAAATGCTGATACAAAAATCGAATGGAATGTGCGGATTCAAATGTCAGTATGGATAGTATCAGCAGAAACAAGGTATCTGCTGTCGGAACAGAAAAAGTTTCAAAATAAATTAAAAAATATTGATGAAGTCTACCAATCAGTGTTTTTTCGTTGTATAATG
>JAIIAN010000324.1 GCA_022717655.1 Bacillota bacterium
CAATAATCTCTCTTATTTCTGTTTTATTCCATGAAATAGAATATATTAGAGATTGATCTTTTTCATCTTGCCTCAAACTACTCCTATAAATTCCCATAAGGATATCAGTCCTGATGGAAATAAGAACTTTAACTGACTTTATATCTAATAATTCTCTGAAGGCCTCAAGAAGAGCATTGATAAAATCATATCTTATAACACTCGTACTTAACCAAGATTTATCTAAATCATCTATACTTATAACTATTCTAACTTGCTGCGAATCTGCAAACTCTTCCTTCAGGATTTTAATTAATTCTTTTTGTTTAAAGAGTAGCTCCCTACTTACGTAACTTGATGTTTCAGATTGAATTTTCGTTGCATCCGCATTACTGAGCTTACCGCCTATATTTAATCCAGAACCTCCAATCTTTAAAGATAAATCGTTTTCCAGTTTATTACTTATTTCAACCAACGATTTATCATTAAAAAAGTTCTCCCGAAACTGTTCAATGTATTCATTAGCCACTTCTGGTTTATAAGGTCTTTTCTTCCCTCCAATTAAAGATTTTACTTCATCAAAAAAGCTTTGATATGATGACCTATAGACTGCTGGGATAACCTTCATAAGCAAAACATGCAACCAAAGTGATTTATAAAAGCCTCTTAAATCTATCCCTTTCAATATTAAATCGGAAATAAAAACATTATTATTAATATGTTCAAAGATTGTATTCTCCGCTTCTATTGTATCATGTATCTTTATATTTCCTTTACTTAGTATTTTTTTTAGTAATGCAGATTTACCACTTCCCGTACGACCTACAATTATTCTTCTTGTGAAGTCTGGATTTTTTTCTGAAGAATCAAAGTTAATTATCCCTTTAAACACATTTGATTCATAAAAGCATGAGTCAAGATAAGAATCAGTTTCAGCTTCTAACTTGCCAATCTCATCATTATTTCTGAATTTGTAGGAGTTCATATTTAGTCGGATCCAAGTATTTTAATTGAGGTGTAATTTTTCTTAAAATATTACATAAAGTGCTTTTAGATACTGGTCACTATGCTCTAACTAGGTCTAATCATCTAATTTAATCATAAAAAATAACATATATTTTAGTCCGCTTCGCTTTATTGGTGGTTTGTCTTTACATCCCCCCATTAACAAACATAGTACAACTTCTGTTTCTAGCACGGTTGGCGTCCCCACCAATCACATACATCCAGAGTGTATTGATAACAATATAATCATCCACCCTATACAATATCTGCGATAGCAATTCCTGAATGCGACACGAAAACCAAACAAATCCACCAAATCAAGCCATACCAATCACCTTAATCTCTCACCACCATCTAAAGTTTCTGCACTCAATAAACGAGTTTCATTCTGACAAACATGTAGAAACTTCACATTCATCTCAGTTTCCAGATTGTCAACCCCCCATCTATAATGTTTTCAGTCTGGAAACAAGGGGCAAGGATTTTGAGCGTGGAAAGATCTTCATCAAACACATCAGCACTCACGCAGACTATGACAAGCTCACGGACTACTACCGGAGAACGAAAGAATGAATTATGCAGCAGCCATCAAAGCGGCAAACGCTCTGACAAACGAGCTCCCTTTCCTGGGTTCAAGCCCGTCGCGGCAAGACTACGAGGATGCGCTGGCGCTGGTGGAGTATCTTATCGAGCACGACCCGGATAACCCGCTGCTAGAGATGCTTACTACCAAAATCGATAAGTATGAAAACGAGTCCCCGGAGTTTGTAGAATTTAACGCGCGTATTGCCAGCATTCCGTCAGGCGTTGCGTTACTGCGAACGCTAATGGATCAGTACCAACTCACTCAGAGTGATTTCGAGAACGAGATTGGTAAGAAGTCTCTGGTAAGTCGGATCCTGAACGGACAGCGCACGTTAACGCTGGATCATATGCGCGCGCTGGCGAAGCGTTTTGGTTTGCCGATGAGCGCATTTGTGGGGAATTGATGCGAAAGCAGGCTCTATGTACCCAATCTGCGTTCTATTTGATTGATTAGCGATTAAAAATCTTAACAAACCAATCGCCCATATTTGCAAACCACGGTGAAATACTTCGGCTTTCATAATCCGCATCAACAAAAAAGTATCTATTTCATATCCCTGTTGCGCCAACATTGACGGCCTTTTTTATAAACGTTAACGTCCCGTCTGTTCATTAACCGACTGTAATAGAAGAATTTATCAGGATTTTCTTAAAAGGAGTTTAAGCAAATGTCTATAACCGTTTATGTATGGTGCAAAAACGATGTCGGCGAGCGGGGAATAGTGCGATGAAATACCCAATCGTCCTGCTGCTTTGTGCGCTCACTGTCCCAGCCATTGCAGCCAGCACTGACTGGCCATCAGCACTTCATGGAATCGCCTCAGGTGACACACACTGGATTGAGCAAGCCCCAACGCTGGCTGCCACGGCTGACGCCAGGCAGGCGCAACTGCTGGAGGATGCTTTGGCCGCAGCGCTCACAACAAACACCAGCGCCACACTGAAAGCGCTCCAGACCATTGACGCGGGAAAGTGGCCGCACATGGTTGGCAGCGATATCGTCTGCACCCCGCCTTTAGAGAAATCA
>JAIIAN010000060.1 GCA_022717655.1 Bacillota bacterium
GGAATGGGACCTACAGGGCTCGAACCTGTGACCCTCTGCTTGTAAGGCAGATGCTCTCCCAGCTGAGCTAAGATCCCATTTAATTTCTGGTCTTTCGACCACTGCTGTTTTCACAGCAAGTAGCGAGAGGGGGATTCGAACCCTCGACACTACGGGTATGAACCGTATGCTCTAGCCAACTGAGCTATCTCGCCATCTTTTTGTTTCTTTCTTCTATTTTTTTGCAAAAGGAATGGGACCTACAGGGCTCGAACCTGTGACCCTCTGCTTGTAAGGCAGATGCTCTCCCAGCTGAGCTAAGATCCCATTTTCTTTTTTGGTCTTTTGACCATTGCTGCAATCACAGCAGTAGCGAGAGGGGGATTCGAACCCTCGACACTACGGGTATGAACCGTATGCTCTAGCCAACTGAGCTATCTCGCCATCTTTTTTATCTCTTTTGTTTTTTCAAAAGGAATGGGACCTACAGGGCTCGAACCTGTGACCCTCTGCTTGTAAGGCAGATGCTCTCCCAGCTGAGCTAAGATCCCATTTCGTTAACAGTCATTGCTTGACTGCTCTGCTATTATAACCTTAAATGAGGCGAAATGTCAACACTTTTTTTGATTTTTTTTTATTTTTCTAATAGTTCCGATATTTTCTAATTTTTTATGCTCTGATTTGCCCTTTATTTGGTTTTCAAATACTTCCTTTCACGCTGAAAGCAAAAGACCGCTGTAGAGCCGACCAGCTCTGCAACGGTCTTTTTTTGTTTAAGGAATGTTTTTTGTTTATATAAAGTGGAATTTTTATATTCCAAACTTTATCTTATTTATTTTTATTTAAAATATTCTACACCGGATTCAAAAATCTGAATATCCTGTTCTCCATAGATGTTCACTGCAACGCCATCTCCACGTCTTTCAGAATGAGCCATCTTACCTAAAATACGTCCATCTGGACTTGTAATACCTTCGATGGATGCATAAGAACCATTTACGTTCCATTCTTCATCCATTGTGATATTTCCTTCTAAGTCACAGTACTGGGTGGCTACCTGTCCGTTTTCAAACAATTTCTTTAACCACTCTTCATTTGCAACAAAACGTCCTTCTCCATGAGAAGCCGGATTGGTGTATACTTTTCCAAGCTCTGCTTTCTGCAGCCATGGGGATTTATTGGAAACTACTTTTGTATAAACCATCTTGGAAATGTGGCGTCCGATGGTATTAAAGGTCAATGTCGGAGAATCTGCGTTCTGTCCTGTAATTGCACCGTTTGGTACAAGTCCAAGTTTAATCAGAGCCTGGAATCCATTACAGATACCAAGTGCAAGTCCGTCACGCTCATTTACCAGTCTGGTTACTGCATCTTTGATTTTTTCATTCTGGAATGCAGTTGCAAAGAATTTCGCAGAACCATCCGGTTCATCACCTGCGGAGAATCCTCCTGGGAACATAATAATCTGAGCCTGGTCAATTGCTTTCTCAAAGATATCAACAGAATCATGAATATCTGCTGCATCTAAGTTCTTAAATACTTTTGTAATGACTTTTGCACCTGCACGTTCAAATGCTTTTGCACTATCGTATTCACAGTTTGTTCCAGGGAATACCGGAATAAATACGGTTGGCTGTGCAATCTTGTGAGAACAAATATGGATACTGTCTGCTTTATATAAGCCTCTCTCTTCTTTCTTTGTAATATCATCTGTCTCAGAACCAGAACGAGTCTTAAATACTTTTTCCAGTGGAGCTTTCCATGTTTCAAGTGCTTCTGCCATGGAAATCTTCATATTCTTATATTCAATTTCAGCTTTATCTGTCACTTCACCGATTACAGTATAAGTGATTGCCAGTTCGCCAACTTTTCCATCTTCTACTTCACAGATAATGTCTCCAAATCCTGCAGTAAATAAATCTCTTTCATCTACATTTGATTCAATTCTTACACCCATCTGATTACCAAATGCCATTTTGCTGACTGCTGCCGCAATACCATGACGGTCTAACGCATAAGCAGAAACAACTCTGCCTGCCTGAATATCTTCATGCAGTTTTGCATACTGTACTTTTAAGGATTCAAAATCCGGTAAATCATACTCTGCTTTTGGCATACGAAGCCATACTAATTTATTTCCGGCTTTTTTCAGTTCCGGTGTGATGACATCTTTTTCTTTTGCCACATCGACAGCAAAGGAAACAAGTGTCGGAGGTACATCAATCTCATTAAACGTTCCGGACATGGAATCCTTTCCACCGATAGACGGAAGTCCAAATCCAAGCTGTGCAGCATAAGCACCAAGTAAAGCTGCAAACGGCTGACTCCAGCGATGTTTATCTTCTGTCATTCTTCTGAAATATTCCTGGAAAGTGAAACGAATCTTGCTGTAATCACCGCCTGCTGCAACAATTCTTGCAACAGATTCTGTTACTGCGTAAACTGCACCGTGATATGGGCTCCAACTTGACAGATATGGGTCAAATCCATAACTCATCATTGTCACAGTTTCCGTTTTTCCATTCATAACCGGCACTTTTGCAACCATTGCCTGTGTTTCAGTCAGCTGATATTTTCCACCATAAGGCATAAATACGCTGCCCGCACCGATAGAGCCGTCAAACATTTCAACCAGTCCTTTTTGAGAACAGGTATTTAAATCACCTAAGGTATCAATCCAGCGTGCTCTTATATCGTCTACTTCTGCACGGTCTAATACATTTCCTTCTTTAGTCGGTACATCAACGTAAACATCTGTTTCCTGATGTGCACCGTTGGTATCCAGAAACGCTCTTGATAAATCTACAATTGTTTTTCCTCTCCAGCGCATTACCAGACGTGGGCTTTTTGTTACAACTGCAACCGGAATTGCCTCTAAGTTTTCTTCTTTTGCATAGCTTAAGAACTGTTCTACATCTTTCGGGTCAACTACAACTGCCATACGTTCCTGAGATTCAGAAATTGCAATTTCTGTTCCATCCAGACCGGCATATTTTTTCGGTACTTTATCCAAATCAATTTTTAAGCCGTCTGCAAGTTCTCCGATTGCAACGGAAACACCGCCTGCACCAAAGTCATTGCATTTTTTAATAATATGGCTGACTTCTTCTCTTCTAAAGAGTCTCTGAATCTTTCTTTCAGTTGGAGCATTTCCTTTCTGTACTTCTGCTCCACAGGTTTCAATGGATTCTTCGGTATGCACTTTAGAAGAACCAGTTGCACCACCGCATCCATCACGTCCAGTACGTCCACCTAATAATACGATAATATCATCCGGGTCAGAATTTTCACGGATAACGGCACGTCTTGGTGCTGCACCAAGTACGGCTCCGATCTCCATACGTTTTGCCACATAGTTTGGATGATAAATTTCTTTAACATAACCGGTTGCAAGACCAATCTGATTACCGTAAGAAGAATAACCATGAGCAGCACTTCTTACCAGTTTTTTCTGAGGAAGTTTTCCTTTCATGGTCTCTTTTACCGATACAGTCGGATCTGCTGCACCAGTCACACGCATTGCCTGATAAACATAAGTACGACCGGAAAGCGGGTCACGGATTGCACCACCAAGACAGGTTGCTGCACCACCAAATGGTTCGATTTCTGTCGGATGGTTATGGGTCTCGTTTTTAAAGTTAATTAACCATTCTTCTTCTTTTCCGTCTACATCAACCGGAACAACAATACTGCAGGCATTGATTTCATCGGATTCTTCCTGATCCTGAAGTTTGCCTTCTGCTTTTAATTTTTTCATTGCCATCAAAGCAAGATCCATTAAGCAGACAAATTTATCATCTCTGTCTTTATAAATCACCTGACGGTCTGCCAGATATTTTTCATAAGTTTTTACGATCGGAGTTTTATAATCGCCCTCTCCAAACTCTACATTTTTCAGTTCTGTAGAGAACGTGGTATGACGGCAGTGGTCAGACCAGTAAGTATCCAGTACACGGATTTCCGTCATGGATGGGTCACGTTTTTCTTCGTTTTTAAAGTAATTCTGAATATGTTCAAAGTCTTTGAAGGTCATAGCCAGATTTAAAGATTCATAAAGTGTTTTTAATTCATCTTCATTCATATCAGAAAATCCGGTAAAGATTTTAACATCTGCCGGTTCTTCAAAGTTTGTAACCAGAGTTTCCGGTTTCTTTGCATCAGCTTCTCTCGAATCAACTGGGTTAATACAGTGATTCTTAATTGCTTCCATCTCTTCTGCTGAAATTCCGCCTTCAATTACATAAGTAGTTGCAGAACGGATAATCGGTTTTTCATCTGCTTTTAAGAACTGTACGCACTGTACTGCGGAGTCTGCTCTCTGGTCAAACTGTCCCGGAAGAAATTCAACAGAGAATGACTGGTCTCCCTCTTTTGTCTCAAATGTTTCCTGATATAAAAAATCTACCGGTGGTTCAGAGAATACACAGGTACAGGCTTTTTCAAATGCCTCATCGGAAATATTTTCCACATCATAGCGGATTAATACTCGAACTCCTGTTACGTCCTTGATACCAAGGTAGCTTGAAATTTCATGTTTTAATTCCTTCGCCTGTACTGCGAAATCTGGTTTTTTCTCAACGTACACACGTCTTACACTGCTCATAAATAACTCCTTTCTGATAAAAATCGCCATAAAAGGGCATTTTTTGTTATCTTTCGCATTTCTATGTTCATCATACCACAGAAATTTTTATTAATAAAATTAATATATCTTATATTTTTAATAAGTTTAACTAATAAATGGTTTGACGCTGATTTTTCCCTTTGTTATACTGTTTGTATCAATCATTTTTTCAGAGAGGTTTTTCTATGGATATCAGTTTTGAACTTTACAAAGTGTTTTATTACGTTGCTTCTACCTTAAGTTTTTCTGAAGCTTCCAGACAATTGTATATTTCACAGTCAGCAGTCAGCCAGTCCGTCAAATCATTAGAACAAAAGCTCGGACATAAACTCTTTACCCGCAATACCAAGTGTGTCATGCTGACTCCAGAAGGAGAAACATTGTTTCGCCATGTTGAGCCTGCCGTCAATCTTTTGGTTCAGGGAGAGCGACAGTTAACCGGCACAAATACCTTAGAAACGCCGCTTCGCATCGGTGCTTCCGATACCATCTGCCGTTATTTTCTTGTGCCTTACTTACAACGTTTTCACAAAGAATTTCCACAGGTCACAATCAAGGTTACCAATGCTACTTCGATTGGATGCGCAGAACTTTTAGAACATCATCAGATTGACTTTGCTTTTTGTAACTATCCTAATTCCAAGTTACAGCTTCACACAAATTACAAAACCATTTTTACCTTTCAGGATGTGTTTGCCGCCAACAAAAAATACTTTGATTTTACCGAACAGAAACTTTCCCTGTTTGAACTGCACGAATACCCGATTTTAATGCTCGATAAAAAAAGCACCACCAGTGAATTTCTTCACTCTTTATTTTTACAAAAGGGCTTAAACTTAAATCCCGAAGTGGAACTTTCCAGCAATGACCTCCTGCTCGACCTTGCAAGAATCGGTCTTGGAATTGCTTTTGTTCCGGATTTTGTTTTGCAGCAGCGGCACGAAGATTTATATCCACTTCAGATAAAAGAAAAACTGCCACAGCGTCATCTGGTTCTGGCTTACCATCCTCAGATCCCGTCTGCAGCAGCAAAAGAATTTTTAAATTATTTTACGATGTAAGTGTCAAAATTAATTTTCTCCCGAATCCCTTCTATCATTTCTTCAACGAGAGGATTTCGGGGGACATTTCGGTTTCTTATGATTCCGTATAAAATTTTTCCCTCTTTGGTAGACAAAACATAGCCTGGCTCTTCTCCAGACGGATAGACATGAAAACTTCTGGAACTAATGTTGGCAAGATGATTTCGCTTCATCATGATATTCATGATATAGTCACTGTTTGTCGTAACCGCAACCTGACAAGGTAGAATCCGTTCCCCATTTTCTTCCAGTTTCCAATCTGAATATTTCCGAAACGGGTCTTTTTCTGCCTGAATCAGCTTTACCTCACTTAACAAGCGTAAATCCGGTTTTTCTTTTTGAATCCGATTTTCAGGAGAAAAATACAACATCCCAAAGGTTTCACTTAAGACTTCAAATTCCAGCTGATATTTTTTTAATTCATACTCAAAACGCAGAACATCATCCGGCATCACATAGACAAATCCAATCTCATCTTCCATTTTTCTCATTCTCTGCACAATGTTTAAAGTCGTATCCGTATGGATATTATAGCGAATCTGTTCCTCTTTATGCGCTTCATAAAATTCTGAAAAATATTCCGCAAACCAGGAACTTGGATTGGTGGAAATTCTTACCATTTCCAGACTGTGTTCTTCACTCTCATCTTCTAAATTCTGCAACTGTTCTAACAGACTGCGTGCCTGCTGATAAAATATTTTTCCCTTTGAAGTAACAACGATACCCTTTCTATCCCGCAAAAACAAAGGATATCCCACCTGACTCTCCAAGCCTGCAATCACCTTACTGACGTTGGACTGGGTTGTATATAAAATTTTTGCAGCTTCCCGAAAAGAACCGCAGTCTGCTGATACTACAAAATACTGCAGCTGTTTTGTCTCAAGCATTTTCTTTTGTCCTCGCTTTTTCTCATCACTTTTTAAAATCATACCAAAACAAACAAACTTTCACAAGAATAAAAATGGATACCCCCTAAGGAATATCCATTTTTACTACATAATAATTTAGTTGATATCAAGGTCTGCCGTTACCTGATAATAATCACAGGCATGAGATTCATATCCAGTTACATTGGAACGGGAAATCATGCTCATCTTTAAGAAGGAACAAAAGACAAAAGCATTGTCATCCAAAATGGTCTGCTGCATCTCAACTGCAAGTTCTGCACGTTTATCGGTATCAAATTCTTTACTTAACTGTGTTTCTAATTCATCTAATTTTGCACTGCTGTATTTTCCGGAGTTCTTTGTTGCATCAGAAGTTGCAAATACGGTAAACCAGTATTCCGGGTCTCCAGTCGGAGCCTGTACATTTGCCATCGCATAAACATCCCAGGCTGTCGGGTCTTCCAATACGGAATTATTATCTGCGGTACAGTTAATATCTACTTCAATTCCAATTTCTTTTAATGTTGCCTGCGCAGACTCAGCCAGAAGTGGAAGTTCCTGACGACTTGGATAAGTCAGCCATTTAACAACCAGTTTCTTTCCATCTTTTTCACGGATTCCATCTCCATCTGAATCTTTCCATCCGGCTTCTTCTAATGCCTTTTTTGCACCTTCTGGGTCATAACTTTCTGTTGTAACCTTATCTCCGCCAAATGCAGAGCCTTCTGGAAAGACTCCATTTGCAGGATAACCATTTCCTTCTAACAAGGTAGTGACAAAGCTTTCTTTATCAATTCCCATTGCAATCGCTTTTCTGACTACTGAATCTGCACAGACTGATGACTCATCAAAATTCATTTTCGCAAAGAAACAGCGGGAAGTCGAAATCTGTGAGAACTGGAAATTATCATTTTCAAAAGTCGGATAGCTTTCATACGCCATTCCATACGCTGCCTGTACCTCTCCAGACTGAAGCGCATTTGCCAGTGTATTTCCATCTGTAATTGTACGAATCGTCAATTCATCAATCTTTGGCTCTCCATTCCAGTAATTCTCATTTTTTACTAATGTTAAATAGTCATCTGTTTTACAGTCCACTGCAATGTAAGGACCGGTTCCTGCCACAATTCCATTCTCAAATCCGGCATCGACATCAATGATACAGCCATAAGGGTCTCCCAGATAATTTAAAAGTGCCGGTTTTGGTTCAGACGTATGAATCGTAAGAACCTGTCCGTCTGCCTCAATGGATGCAATTTTTAAATCATTTTTCGCTCTGTCATGATTTTCAATCAAATGTTCCAGACACTGCTTCACTGCTTCTGCATCCATATCCCGTCCGCTTGAAAACTTCACATTATCCTGAAGCGTAATCTTCCAGGTCAGCTCATCTACATTTTCCCATTCTTTGGCAAGCCATGGCTGAATCTCCATGTTATCGGAATATTTTACAAGAGTCTCTCCGATTCCATAACGAATACAGGCCCATCCCGAATATGCATCATGCGGATTGGTACTGTTTTCTTCATTGGAACTGTTAAAGGTAGTATCTCCAATCACCATTATTTTTTTATTTTCTGAATTTCCGGTTTTTGAGTCATTTTTCGATGTTTCTGTTTGATTCCCACTTCCACATCCTGCAAGCATACTGACACACAAACAGGCACTTAATGCCATTTTCATTATTTTTTTTGCTTTGTTCATTCTCTTCCTTCTCCTTTTGTTTATTCTTTCTCATATTCTACAAAACGCTTTCAACCAGTTTTTTCGTGTAAGCGTCTTTTGGATGACATACAATCTCATCCGGACTTCCCTCTTCTATTATTTTTCCCTGATGCATCACCAGCACTCTGTCACAGAAATTTTGAACCAGTGCAATATCATGGCAGATAAAAAGATAGGACATTCCTCTCTCTTTTCGTAACTCTTCCAATAATTCTAAAATCTCTTTTTGAACGGTTACATCAAGTGCCGATGTCGCTTCATCTAAGATAAGAAGTTCTGGTTTGATTGCAACTGCCCGTGCGATTGCCGCTCTTTGACACTGCCCTCCACTGACTTCATGGGGATATCGTTTGGCAAATTCTTTTTTTAATCCACATAATTCCAATAAATTTTCTGCTTCTTTCATGGCTTCTCTCTTTTTCATGCCATGATTAATTAAACTCTCTGCAACTCCACTCCCAAGGTTCTGTCTCGGGTCAAAGCTTTCGATTGGATTTTGAAACACCATCTGCATTTTTTGATAAACCGGTTTTAATGCCCTGCCCTTTAACTTTGTAATTTCTGTTTCCTTAAGCCAGATTGTTCCAGAATCTGCGTCTATCAATCGGGTTATCAGATTTGCAATTGTTGTTTTTCCACTTCCGCTCTCTCCTATCACAGCGAGTTTTTCTCCACGTTTCATAGAAAAACTGATATCATCTACCGCCGTATAGTCTGCCCTTCCCTGTGAAGTAAAAATTTTTGTCAAATGTTCTACTCTTAAAATTGTGTCCATGTTATTTGTCTTACCTCCGAAGTTCTAATACCGCAGACAACAGTTTTTTGGTATATTCTGATTGTGGATGTTCCAAAACTTCTTTGGTCTTTCCATACTCTCTTACTTCTCCATCTTGAAGAACCAGCACATTATCAGCAAGTGCGCGAATCACTCCAATATTATGTGTAACAAGAAGAATCGTCGTACCAAATTTCTCCCGCACCATCCGCATTTCTTCTACAACCTGCTTTTGTACAGAGACATCAAGCGCTGACGTCGGCTCATCTGCCATCAAAATATTCGGATTTAACAGCATTGCTGACACAATTCCAACTCTCTGCTGCATCCCCCCGGAAAGTTCAAATGGATAACTGTCTAAGATTCGTTTTGGGTCATCAAATCCAAATTTTTCAAACAGTGCGGTCGCTTTTGCTTCAAATTCTGCCTTTGTTATTCTTTCATGCTCTCTTACACTTTCATAAAGCTGTGCCCGAACGGTCCGGATTGGACAAAAGGAACTGCCCGCCATCTGAAAAATCATCCCGATTTCCGGTCCACAAATTTTTCTCATTTCTTTTGGTTTTAAATCAGGCAGGTCGAGTCCCCGATACCAGATGTCTCCTCTTGACACAAGTCCGTCTCTTCCAAGTAAGCCCATTGCAGCTTTTATCAACGTCGATTTTCCACTTCCGCTTTCTCCTACGATTCCAAGAATTTCTCCCTCTTTTACAGAAAAACTGACATCGTGTACCGCCATCTGACCTTTATAACTGATGTCTACATGCTCATATCGAATGATTTCTTTCATATTCGTTTTCTTTACCTCCCATTTCGCGGGTCTAACCAGTCACGAAGCGTATCCCCAAACAGATTAAAAATCACAACCGAAATAAAAATCGCAAATCCTGGAGCAAGTGTCACCCATGGATGCGTCGTAAGTAAATTTCTTGTATCACTCATCATGCTTCCCCATTCTGCAACCGGCGGTTTTGCACCAAGTCCCAAAAACGAAAGCCCTGCCAGTTCCATCATCATCGTACCGATATCTAACACCGCCGTAACCAGAATCGGACCAAAAATATTGGGAAGAATATGCTTAAAAATTAATTTTCCAGTTCCGCATCCGGATAATCTGACCGCACGCAGATACAACATTTCCTTTTGCGCCAATGTCTGGCTTCTCGCAACACGCGCATATTTGGGCCAACTGATTACCGCAAGCGCAATGACTGCATTATGGACTCCGCCTCCAAGCGCTGCTGCCACCGCCAAAGCAAATACCAACCCTGGAAATGCCAGAAACACGTCGGAAATCCGCATCAAAATGGAATCTATTTTTTTCCCATTCCATGCGCAAAAAATGCCTATCATTGTGCCGACTATCATAATAAATCCTACCAACAATAAAGTAGAATAAATACTGGTCTTACTGCCCACAATCACACGGGAGAGCATATCTCTTCCATATCGGTCCGTACCCAATAAATGTTCGGCTGACGGCAGTGCTTTCGCATTTCCCAAATCCTGTAAATAAGGGTCATACGGACATAAAGATTCACTAAAATACGAAGCAATGACAAGCCCAAGTGCCAGTCCTCCAAATAAAATCAAACGAAGCTTCAAATAATTTCTCTGTATCTTCTGTGTTCTTACGGTCGGTTCTCTCATTCTCTTGTCACCCCCAGACGGATTCGTGGGTCTAACTGATGGTACATGAAATCCGTAACCAGATTCACCAGCACATAAATGACTGCCATCCAGACTACATAAGCCTGAATCATAGGATAGTCACGCATGGTAATGGCATCCACCGCCAGTTTTCCCACTCCATCCCACATAAATATACTTTCAATAATTGCGGTTCCTCCCAAAAGATTTCCTATCGACAGTGCCAGAAGCGTAACAATTGTCAGCATACAAGACTTCATCACATTTTTCCAAAGAATGATATTCGTTCTTATCCCTCTTGCCATTGCTCCCTGCACATAATCTTTATTCCATTCTTCCAAAACTGCTGCACGCACCTGACGCATATACTTTGCCGACATGGAAACTGCAAGAGTCAAAGCCGGCATCAGTGCACTTTTTAGGTTCACTCCATCTGAAATAACCGGAAATAATTGGAGTTTAATACTTAAAAACTGCATGAAAAGCATTGCAACAAAAAAATTGGGCAATGCATTTCCAATAAAACTACAGAACCGAAGCAATAAATCAGGAATCTTATCCTGCTTCATTGCCGAAAGAATCCCAAGAGGAATTGAAATGATAACCGTCAAAGCAATCGATAATCCTGTCAAAAACAGCGTAGCCGGAAGTTTGGAAAGAAAAGTAGAAAACACGTCTGCACCACTGACATAACTTTGTCCCATATCTCCCCTCAACATTCCGCCAAGCCAGCTGAAATACTGCACCAGAAATGGTTTATCCAGTCCCAGTTCTGCCCGCCTTGCATCAATTACCTCCTGAGAGACTTCCGTCCCACGATTGGTATAAAGCTCTGTTACTGCATCAGAACCGGCGACACGCATCATAGCAAAAGACAAAAAAGTAATCCCCAATAAAATGGGGATTAACTGTAATAATCTTTTTAATACATATTTTTTCACTTTATCACCTCATCTTACAAGTATAAGATTAAGTATATCAAGTTTCGATTCTTCCTCTAAGCCCCCCGGGGGGATATTGAGATATTCCAATCTTTCATAAGGTGATTCCTGTAAAAAGCTATAAAGTTTCATGCTGTCGAATTAGAATCTAATTTCTTTTTGCACACAGCATAAACATTGGAGTCGGATTATAAAACTCATCTTTTTCAATGTAAACTCTCTTGCTGAGTCCCAAATCAATCGCAAACTCGGAAAATCCCATTTTTCCAAGTAAATCCAAATCCCATGCCGGACGTGCATAAGTACTGATTGGAAGCTGTTTTTTCAAATCTTCACATTCCTGCATCAGCGCATCTCCGACCGTATTATGTGCATGATTCTTTGGCAGTTCAGAAGTATCTGAAAAATCTGCACCCCCATAATTCGCATCAAAATTTAATAAAACTCCTCCTGGTTTTAAGACTCTCTGCCATTCCTGATACGCTTCTTCGGCATGTGGAAGCGTCCAGGTCAGATTTCTCGAAATGACTACATCAAACGACGCATCCTCAAACTCTAATTTTTCTGCGTCCATGACAAGAAACGTCGGCTCGACTTGTTCTTCTTTGGCAAGTTTCTTTGCATTGACTACCATCTCCGGTGTCAAATCTGTTCCAATCACCTGATGACCCTCTTTTGCAAGCAAAATTGAGAAAAATCCAGAACCACAGCCGACATCTAAAATCTTTAATTTCTTCCCTTCTGGAAGCTGTTTCTTAATTTCCTTCATCCAGCGCTCTGCAAGTGCACTTTTTAACTCTGCTCTTCTTTGTTCTAAAAAACTTTCACTACGCTTGGTCCAATACTTCGTAATCCGCTCTTTTCTATCATCAAATACCCTTGCAATTCGTCCATAAGCAATTGCCGAACCTCCTGCTTTTACCTGCAGAGAACCTGTCTCAAATAAAATGACTCCGTCGTATTCCGCACGGCAGATTTCCAGAGACTTTCCTTCATAATCACGGATTTCTCCAAGGATTTCTCCTCTTACCACCATATCTCCTGGATTTTTAAACGGATACCAGCATCCGGTAAATTCTGCTGCCTGATAAGTCATATCTACCACTTCAAGTGGATAATACTGTCGGTAATCCCGCTTTGCTTCATAGCCTCCAATTGCACAAAGAATATTTTTTACATCTCTTCTGGTAGAACGGGCTTCTTCTAAGGTCCATGCGCCCATTTCTCCACGCTCAATTAAAATACTTGGGATTCCCATACTCGCAGCATAATTATAAGCACCGCCTGTTGCAACCGCAGAACGTACCATATAAGGCACATCGACCTGTTCTGCCATCTTTCTTGACATTGCCACTACCTCTTCTTTGGCACAGCCTGCATAATACACAAACGGCGTTAATCTCTCATAATCATTTCCACTATGTAAATCAATATACCGGTCAACATAAGGAAACAGCTCGGTTGCAACTGCATAAGCAAGACGTTCGGTTTCTGTTCCGTCTGCCTTACCCGGAAATTCACGATTTAAATTTTTTCCATCTTTGATTCCAAGACTTCCTGCACGATGTTCAAATTCTTCTTTTCTGATTACCTTTGCAATGATAATTGTACCGTTTACTTTCTCTATCTGTAAATGTCTTGCCAAATCAATCGCCGACTGGATTCCTACATATTCTCCTGCCTGAACACCCGCTGTAATTAATACCGTCTGTCCTGGGCGTTTTCCACAAAAAACAGACACCGGCACTTCAAATGCTCCATTTGAAAGTTCCAACATTCCATGATAAGCTTCTCCCGCTTTTACTTCAAGTGCTCCAATTTTAAAATTCTTCTGTGTCTCCAAACTAGTTTTCCCCTTTCTGTCCTGCTACTAAAAACATTGGTGTTGAGGCATAATTTAATCGTTCTTCTTCGCTCCACACGCTATTCCAGATGCTTTCATCTGTCTGAATTTCTACAAAACCAATCTCTTTTAAGACTTCCACATCCCAGTCTGGACGATGCTTTGCAGAAAGCGGAACTTTCTTTGCAATTTCTTCCATCCGGTCAATGTCTGTACAGAGATAATGGTCATCGAGCTGATTTTTCTCTACATTTTCTCTGTCTTTTTCATACGCCATTCTCTTTTCTTCATCGTAGAGATAGCCATACCAGTTCGCATCAAAATTTAAAAGGATTCCGCCTGTTTTTAAAACTCGAAACCATTCTTTGTATGCCTGTACCGGATTTTCCAGATTCCAGGTCAGATTTCTTGAAATGACTACATCAAACTGACTGCTTTCAAATTCCAGATTCTGTGCATCCATTCGGTAAAATTCAATCTGGCTTCGATATTCTTTTGTATTTTCTTTTGCTTTCTCTAACATATCGGCAGTATAATCGACTGCGGTTACATAGTATCCAGCCTCAGAAAGAATCCTCGGAAAAAATCCAGGACCAGTTCCGATATCTAAGATTTTCAAGTCTGCCTTTGCTTTATCCGGAAAATGTTCCTCAAGGACACGAAGCCAGTTTTCTTTCTGCGTTCCGTTTATCTCTTTTTCATTGACTTCTGAATATCCCTCTACCCTGGTACTCCAATATTCTTCTATCTGATTTAATAATTCTGCCATAGTAAATCCTCGTCTCTTTCCTAATGATATACAAACCTCCTGATATATCATTATTATTCTAAGACTTTACTTTACCAAAGTATCTGGTTCTTAACAAGCCCCGAGGGGGGATAAAAAAAGAGTATTCCCCGACTTTTTTAAGGAACACTCTTTCGCTTTTTTTAATATTCTTTTTTAATTGCTAAATTAATTTCTTAAACTTCTGCAATGACTTCTACTTCGCAAAGCACATTCTTTGGAAGTGTTTTTACAGCAACACAGGAACGTGCCGGTTTTCCTGTAAAGTATTTTCCGTAGATTTCATTAAAGACTGCGAAATCTCCCATATCTGCCAAGAAGCAGGTTGTCTTTACTGCTTTTTCATAACTGCTTCCTGCTGCTTTTAATACTTCACCCAGATTTTTCATCACCTGTTCTGCCTGTCCTTCAATTGTTGTTGCAGTCACATCTCCAACTGCCGGGTCAATTGCAATCTGACCTGAAGTATATACCACTCCATTTAAAACCATTGCCTGTGAATATGGTCCAATTGCTGCAGGTGCTTTTTCTGTACTAACTACTTTCATCTTAAAGTCTCCTCTCTAAAACCTGTTTTCTGTTCTTTATTATACGTTTGTATTTCTTACAGGTCAAGAAAAAAAGAACCCCTCATCTCATTTCAGATAAGGGATTCTCTTCTTTGATTCTTTTGATTATGCAATTGCAAACTGGTCTAAGACCTGATTAAATTTGTCGTCACTGCCATTACATCTTACAGTCAGTGTACGGTTTAAATCCAAACTGAACACGCCTAAAATTGATTTCGCATCCACAACAATTCTATTATAAAAAACATCAATATCGAAATTACATTTACTGGCTGCTCTGACAAAATTTTTTACGTCTTCTGTTTGGGAAAGTTTAATCTGACGCTCTGTCATAGTTCTCACCTCTTCTTAGAATTTTAAAAAAATGTTCTTTGTTTCACACAACCTTGTTTGATTGTTAGACGTATTATGACAGTATTCTTTCGATTTGTCAATCTTCATTTTTTTTCAAATTCAAGCAAACTCCGTTCTTTCTTCGTTATTTTATCCAAGAATTGTAATGTTTTGCTTTTTATTTTAGTCTATTTTGCTTTTACTGTTTTGCTTTTTGGTTATACCAATTATTCATTTTTTTCTATTTTGCAATTTCTTTACTTAAATTTTCTTATTAACTAACCAAATTTTCCTATTATCCTTACGC
>JAIIAN010000325.1 GCA_022717655.1 Bacillota bacterium
GCTGTGTCACAGCAAAATATTCATGAATAAATTTACTGTGACAGGCTTTGTCGCTAATCTGATGTACCATATTGTCTATAAAATATAGTATAATCAATATCAGGAGGCATCGGATATGGATAATGAATATAAGAATTACAAAGCTGACAGAGTCCTTAAACTGCTGTTTCGGGCTTTAAAGGGCGAGTCCCTCTCGGTAGCAGCACTCGCCAACGAAAGTAATGTGTCAACAAGAAGCATAACAAGAGATATTAACGATTTGAAAGCATTCCTTGCCGACTATCGCGATATCCTTGGCAATGCCGAGCTAAAATACTCTGCTTCAGACCATTGCTACACATTAGAGATGGATAATCTGTTTTCTAACAGAGAGCTTTTTGCCATAGCTAAAGTGCTTATCGGAAGCAGGGCATTCAGCCATGAAGAACTACTTACAATAATAGGAAAACTGAAAACGCATACAAGCTATTCAGACAAAAAACGCCTTGAACAGCTTATTGCCAAAGAAATGTTTAACTATGAGGAAGTCGGCTCAGACTGCGACAGCGTGATTGACAATGTGTGGAAACTCTCCAACTACATTCAGGAACAGCGGGCAATCACAATCAGCTATTACAAAATGAACCGTGACAAGGTCAGGCACAGAATTATACCAGTATCAATAATGTTCAGTGAATACTACTTCTATCTGATTGCATACAAATGTGAAGATACATTATCTGATACGCCTACATATTTCAGAATAGACAGAATCTGTGATATGACTGTTCACAGGGAAAAGCTTGAGCTTCCTAAAAATGTTGAATTTGATGAGGGACTGCTCCGCAAACGAAGCCAGTTCATGTGGCCGGGACCACTCAGAAAAATCAGATTTGAATTCACCGGACCATCACTTCAGGCAATCCTCGACCGCCTGCCAACCGCCAGAGTAATTGACCGCTACGATAACAAATACCTCATCGAAGCGGAAGTCTACGGCAACGGAATCAAAATGTTCCTGTTAAGTCAGGGTTCGTGGGTTAAAGTAATTGCCCCTGATGAATTTGTTAAGGAAATGAAAGATGAGATAGAAAAAATGCAGTCGCTGTATTAAGAAAACATTTAAACAACTCCCCATAAGCAGTCAACGCTTATGGGGAGTTTATTATTAATCTTCAGTTATTATTCACATCAAATCTTACTTAACAGTTCCGCTTTCTTCGCAGCGAATTCCTCTTCCGAAATAATTCCTGCATCCTTTAACTGTGCAAGCTTCTGCAACTGCTCCAATGCGTCAGGCTGTGCCGGAGCTGCCTGAACCTGAATAGGCTGTGCTGCGGCTTTCTTAGCATTTTTTCTCATCTCATGATAGATTGCAATAATTCGTGTTGCCTCAGCAAGATACAGGGTGTTGATAATCTCTTTCGAGCCGGCAACTGAAACCTCCAAATCGCATAACTTAAATGCAGCTGTAAGTGCAGTATCAATAACCGCTGTCAGAAAATCATTTGATGTAGAATTCTGAATCGTTGACATGCTTGTCACATCTTCAAAATAAAACTGCTTGACATTAGCCGTTGCTCCAAGCATTTCCCTGTTCACAAATATCAGCTGATTATCAGTGCACGCTACATAATCCACCGCTGTAAGTGAGTCTACACCGCCTGCATAGAAAAGAAGCTGCTCATCATCGTCAATAAAATACTTCTTAACCTGCGCATATATCTTATCACCAATCTTGGCTCTTATCTGGTCGTTGACCTCCTGCCTGTCAATCGTGAAATCCTGCTTTCCAAGGCACTCAAAATAATAATTAAGTGACATAAAATCCTGTCTGTAAGAGCCTTTAATGCTGATTGTAGTAAGCTTCACTCCGTTAATCATTACATTTGCAGCAGAATCATTAATCTCCATTACAAATGTATTGATACTGGCTGTCGGAATCTTGCCCTTAACCCAGAAACTGCTGTCCTTCTCATATCTGAACTTAAATGCGATGAAATCCTCGGTGATAACTATACCGGCATCATTGCCATCTTTAACAAAAATGTGTGGAACTGCTCCCTGCAAATCGACGCCACCCTTATCAGCAAACTTCTTCATTGCCTTTTCATCAATGTATGGTGACATTGTAAGGCAGGAAATGTTAGGTCTGCTGCCAGGAAGCACAAGCATTTCATAATAATCCTTAGTAAATTTGTCAATCGCAGCCCTGTTGCCTTCGCCCCAGAAGCTTCTGCCTCCAGCGCTATATCCTGCAACAATACTTTCAATTAGTCTGTCTGAATACTCTTTAACTTCCTGCTCCATAGCTGCTGTATAAGCCTGCTTCTCAGCTTTCTTCTGCTCGTTAGCCTCTTTCATCTTGCCATAAGTATCCATTGCTGAATCCTTCATCGCACCAGCTTTCTCTGCAGCCTTTCCTGCTGTTTCCTTTAACTTGTCCATAAATCCCATAGTCATATCCTCCTTTGGTTGTTCACTTTATTTGATGTCTAAAGTGTACCGCCGGAGGGTGACAGGATGTGGCAGAGTAAAAGTTTGAAAATAAAAAGATTTCTTTTTGCTTCACCAATATAAAACAAAAAGGAGGCATTAGTTAATAC
>JAIIAN010000326.1 GCA_022717655.1 Bacillota bacterium
ATAATAAAAAGTATAAAAAGTGTTAAATTTAGATGACGAATTTAACAATTATTGTTTTAGTTATGAAGGTTTATAAACAATTTCCATTTTGAAACAATTAATATCTATTTCAATAAATTTAAATGGAATTTTTATAAATTAAAGAACTTTTAAAAAATAATTTGAAATAAATTTCTTAAATACGAATAATATACATAAATCATTATTAAGTACAATTCATAAATTAAGATAATTTTATTTAACAAATGCATCTTTTGAACATTATTGTAATAATAATTTTATAGAGTATAATAGACTACACTTAAATAAGGAGTAAATTAAAATAATTATGAAAGAAGATAAGGTTACTAAAAGATATGTAATAGTAGAACACTATAGAGATTCGACTCCTGGTTTTAAAGAACATGATGATAAAATAATTTTTCAATCAGATACATTTTCAGAAATTTCAAAAGAATTTAGTAAGTACAAAGATTATATATCTGGATTTGATGAGTATTCATATTATGTTTGTGATTTTCAGAATAATAAAAATATAGATTTGAAAGATAAAAATTCCTATTCAAAATTCATTGTTAAATTGGAACAAAATCAAATTAATTATGAATATAACTACCTTATAAATTGTTTAAATAACAAAGAAAACAATTGTGATATTAAAGGTGTGAAATCTCTAAAAGTTAGGTATAGGTCAGGTATTAGAATTCAATCCATTTTAGAGCATACTGGCGATGAAATTATAGTTAAGGAAGTATATGTTATCTTAAATGAAAACAAGATTTTAATTAGATTGAGTGATTGCGATAAATATTTTACTGAATTTGGGCAAAGTGCATTAAATTTTATTTTGTATATATTATCTAATGGTGCAGATGGCGAAAAAGATAAAAATATTTTAAAATCTAATTAAGTAAGGCATCATGAATAAAAAATTTTTAGGTCAAGTTTGAACACCCAAGTTTATTGTTGATAGAATGATAAACTTAGTTTCTATTAGAGAACCAAACCTTGTTCTAGAACCATCGTCAGGATCTGGTAATTTTTATTTGGAATTGATTAAAAAATATAAAAAGGTAATTGGTTTAGAAATTGATGAAAATGTTGCACATAAAGATGCAATCATAGAATCATATTTTGAAACAAACTACCATCCAGATGTCATAATAGGAAACCCACCATATGTTGATTTTAAAAATATAAAAACCAAACCTAACTCAAATTTATTGAAACACAAACCGAATCTGTATCTCTATTTTTTAGAGAAAGCTTTAAATGATTTAAATCAAGATGGTGAATTAGTATGGATTATACCTGCAGGTGTTTTTACTACATCTTCATCAAGTGAATTAAATAAAATTATCTTTAAAAATTTTTCTATAACTCATTTCGAATTGATTGATGAAAATATTTGAGAAAACGCAAATGTTCCAACAGCAATCATTAAAATTATCAAAACTAAAAATCACAGGGATAAATTAGAATACTTTTTTTCTAATGGAAAAATACTATTTGGTAAAAAACCAAATATTAATGAACAAATAATTATTAAAGTTGGTGGTGTTTCTGGGTTCAATTCAAATTTAGAAGATGGAAATGTTCCATTTGTTGTTTCTTCCACTGAAAGAACAAAAAAATTAAAATCAATAAAGTACGAACCGAGAAAATGAATAAGACCTGTTCCTAAACAACCACAAAAATTTACTTATCAAATTTTTGTTAATTGTAAAACAAGAAACAAAAAGCCATTTTATATGTTGGATAATGTTGAAAGCGGCCAATTTATTAACTATGATGGTTCTGTTTTATGCTTGTTTGTTAATTGTGATTTAAATGTTGCTAAAGAAATAACAAGTAAGTTTAACTCATTTGATTGAGAATTAATGGGTGTTTTTAGAGATGGAAGATTTCATTTTTCTCAAGGAATATTATCTGCTATCATTTAAGATTAATTATTTTTAAAAGCCTCCTCAAATTCCTTTAAAATTTGAGCTCTTTTTATTACAGAAAAACGTAATGTTTTTAATAAAAAATCTTTTGATTCTTCGAATGTCCTATTTATTATATTTCTATTTTCTGATCATTTACATTGGAATGGTAAATTGTTACCGTTTGGTGTAAGTAACTTTAATCTTTTCATTGAGTTAAAAATAATATCATTAATATCATTTTTATTAATTACAATAAAAAAATAGTCTGTATCATTTGGTTTTGTATCTTTTGATAACTTATAAAAAAATTGTCCTCATGTATTTGGACACTTTTCTTCAATTTTACCAGTTAATGAAAAATATAACCCTTCTTTAGAACTTATATTATCAGCTGATGAATTAGAAAAATTACTAATTTTAATGTTTATCGGACAATAAAATGTATTGTCATTATTTCTAATTACAATATCATACCAATATCTTGGTTTCGGTTGTTTTTCTAAGAAAATATCATATTTTTTAAAAATAGGAATATCTTTGTAAATTTTTTTTAATATTTCGATTACTTCTTCTTCGTTTTGAATTGAATTAACTCTACCATCATCATTATTTTTTGATAATTGAATTCCATTATTTTTTAATTGCTCAATTAAATC
>JAIIAN010000061.1 GCA_022717655.1 Bacillota bacterium
GATGAAATGTCAAAACAGATCCGTTTTGCAAATACATGGGATTATGACGGATTGGTTTACGGCGTACCTTCTACTGGAAATGCACAGGGCGTTGTTTACAATAAGAGAGTGTTTGAGGAAGCAGGCGTGACTGAAATCCCAAAAACTCCGGATGAATTTATCGATGACTTGAAAATAATTAAAGAAAAAACAGATGCGATTCCGCTTTATACGAACTTTGCAGCAGGCTGGACAATGGGAGCATGGAATGACTATGTAGGAATTGCTTCAAACGGTGACCCGGATTACAAGAATAACATTCTGCTTCATACAAAAAATCCATTCACAAAGAATGAAGAAAACAGCGGTCCTTATGCAGTTTACTACACTCTGTATACAGCAGTTGCAGATAAACTGGTAGAAGAAGACCCTGCATCCAGTGACTGGGAGTCTTCTAAGACAATGATTAATAATGGTGAAATCGGTTCCATGGTACTTGGTTCCTGGTGTGTACAGCAGTTTAAGGATGCTGGTGACCACCCGGATGATATCGGATACATGCCATTTCCAATTTCTGTAATTGGAAGCAGAAAAGTACAAAAAAGACTTCTGATTGTAACATTTATGTTTCTTCCGCTTCTGCTTTTAGTCGTTTTTACTTATGTTCCATTTATTAAAATGGTTCAGTTTAGCTTTTATGATATGAAATATCTTGGAGACAAGGTATGGGTCGGACTTAAGAATTACAAAGAAGTATTCAGCAGACCAGATATTTTTGGTTCTTTGTTTGTCAGTGTTTACTATATGGGTGGTGCAGTTGTACAGCTTATACTGTCATTATTTTTTGCAACTATGATGGTATTTAAAGTAAAGCCGGAACCATTCATGCGATTGGCGCAGGCATTTTGATTGCTGAAATTCAGCAAAATTCGAATGTGACTTATCGTGTGTATGATTACGGCAGAGTGGGAAAAGATGGAAAAAAACGAGATTTACACATTGAAAAAGCACTTGCTGTAACCAACCGTGTTCCGATTATAAAAGATAAAAGCAGTTATCCACATGTTGCAGACTGCGATTATTTTACCGTAGATAAATTAAACTTAGACGGAACTTTTATGAACAAAATGGAAGGACAGGTCTCCGATGCTTCTTTTGTAAGTATTCTGATGCTGGATGGGGAAGGTACCATTTCCAATCAGGGAGAAACCCTTACATTCAACATCAAATGGGAAAATGTAGAACTTGCAAAAGCAATCGGTTCCTATCTTCCGATACCGGTGAGCATTGCAAATGATGCTGACTGCGCAGCACTTGGTGAGACCGTTGCAGGAGCCGGAAAAGGTTATCAGGATGTGGTTGTACTGACACTTGGCACCGGAGTCGGCGGTGGCATTATTATAGATGGAAAAATCTAGGAGCAGCGAGTCTGCTGTAGAATTTTTAAACAGGGATAAACGCATGAAAATTTTTGCAGATAATGAAAAGTTAAGTTACACCGGAAGAATAGACTGGAAAAATCCAAAAGCTCCGGTCTTTGTATTTCCGTGTACTTCTGTACAAATGAATTTTACCGGAAATCAATTAAGTGTCTGCCTGGAAAACCAGAATGTATATTGGGATAATTATATGGGATATCTTCTGGATGGAGAGCAGAAGGTGCTTGCGCTTCCAAAAGAAGGAACGATGAAGTTTGATATTCCTGTAAAAGAAAACGATAAAAATGAGCATAGTATTTTATTATTTAAGCGTCAGGATTCTTGTCACGAAGTAGTTTTTAAAGGATTTGAAATCGGAGAAAACGAAACAATTTTAGAACCGCCAAGAAAACCGATAAGAAAAATAGAGGTATATGGAGATTCGGTATCGGCAGGAGAAGTATCCGAAGCGGTTGAATATGTAGGAAAGTCTGACCCAGACCATAACGGAGAGTTTTCAAACAGCTGGTATTCCTACGCATGGATGACTGCAAGAAAACTAAATGCCGAGATTCATGATATTGCACAGGGAGGCATTGCATTATTAGACCATACAGGATGGTTCTGTGAGCCAAATGCAGTTGGAATGGAAAGTGTCTGGGATAAAATCTGTTATCATCCAGCTCTTGGAAATGCAAGAAAATGGGACTTTAAGCAGTATATTCCACAGGTAGTGATTGTGGCAGTTGGTCAAAATGATGCTCATCCGAAGGATTATATGAAAGAAGAACCAAATGGAGAACATGCAGTTAAATGGCGCAGTCACTATGAGAGGGATGGAATTAGCAGGGGCAAAATTGCCCCTGCTTAAATTTTTATTTTATGATTTCCATATAAAAGTACGGAAGCATAAAAGATTCCATTTTCATATCGAAATTGTGCCATTCCGTGATACCGTTCTGCTATATTTTGTACAGACGAAGTTCCTGTTCCGAAACCGCTATGTTTGGAAGAAAGAAATCGTCCATCTTGTTCAAGTGGTGCTTTTTTGCAGTTATTGTCGATAGTGAGAATGAACTGATTGTTTTCTTCTTTCATACGAATGTGGATAAACGGTGCGGTATCGTGTAGTTCACGGCAGGCATCCAGTGAATTTTCCAGAAGATTTCCGATGATAGCACAAAGTTCCGGTTCAGGTACGGAAAGTACTTCGGGGATGCGTAAATCTACTTTAAAGTCAATCTGTTCTCTTCGTGCTTCTTCGGCATAATAGCAGACAATAGTATTGACTGCATAATTTTTACAATAGGTATGCTGGGTATCAGGCGGAAGATATTTCCGGTACTGATTAATATAATTGCAAAGAGCGTCCTGTTCACCGGTTTGCAGATAGTGGTCAATAATGTTTAGATGCTGGCGTAAATCGTGTCGTGCTTCACGAGTAGAAGCAATGTGACGAGTCAGCTGTTGATACTGTGTCTGCTGCATGGCGAGCATCATTTCCTGCCGTGCGGTCTGTTCCGCAAGTTCTGTTTGATGGCGTACACTATCCATTGCATCTAAGACAACCCAATAAGCAATTATCATGGAAAGTAACAAAAAGAGCCGTGTGGCAACAAAACGGAAATTGAATACAAGGTCACGTGTGACGGCAGGAGTATACAGGCTAATCATCATTGTAGTAGAAAATGGAAGAAGCCAGATTTTTCTCCAGAAGCCAGGGTTGTCAACTTGAAATACACGGTCTTTTGTTTTTATCAGAAAGTGTAGAGCAAAAGGCAGTGAGAGGATAAAGATTGTCATAATCAACAACATCGTATGAAGGGAATAAAAATCCCAGTTTGGGTCTGGAGAAAGACAGGACTCCAGAAAAAACGCAACTCCACGTACGAAAATAATGTAATCAAAAACAAAGATATATAAATACAGCAGTTTCCAGAAATCAGCTTTGATACATCCAAAGTAAATAATAAAACAAAACAGTGGAAAGACATAATCTGTTGGACGCAAAGAACGATGATGAAACGTCAGATACAGATAAAAAGCAGACTGTAGAAACTGTGATATCACACAGAGCAGAATCACTGCCCAGGTTGGCATACGCAGCTGTTTATAAAATGGAAAAAATGCAAGAATCAGGAATGGTATCATATGTAAAGATTCACAGAAAAATGCAAGAATAGAAACGGACCATGCCATGTCTTAAAACCCCTTTCGAATCGCTTCAAATAAATAGGAGGAATATGCCTCCAGCACTTCTTTTGTTTTTCGACGGCTGCAATAGACTGCCGTATTATCTTTTAATAGAACCTTTCCATCCTTTCCAATATTTTTTACTTGTGAAAAATTTAAGAGTAATCCTTTTCCTGCAATATAAAAACGATTGGTAGAGGGAAGCAGTTCCATCAGTTCCGTGAGAGAAAGCCTTGTCTGAAATACATCCTGAACCGTGTGAATAAAAAGCCAGTGTCCCGATTTTTCAGCGTAGCAGAAATCGTCAAGAGCCACACGGCGTGGAGAAGCAGCCGTACCCTGTCCAAGACTTTCAGGAAATTCGATAGAAAGTGGAACAGCCCAGATTTCGCGTAGTTCCTGTAAACACCAGTCCAGTTTTTCTAAATTTACTGGTTTTAACAGATAATCGAGAGGATGAACCTCGTATCCTTCCAGTGAAAAATCCGGTTCCGTTGTCGTAAAAATGAGAGGCAGTCTGCGTGCGATTTTTCTAAGTTCTTTTGCTGTCTCGATACCGTTTAATCCATTTTTGGCAAGCATGATATCCATAAAAACAGCGCTGAAAAATCCCGACCGGAAATCAGATAGAAAAGCTTCTCCGCTTGAAAAAAAAGAAAAATCTACGGATTCTCCATGGCGGGAGCAGTTTTCTGAAATTAAAGTTTGAAGAAGTTTTCGGTCGGATTCTAAATCCTCAATAATTGCAAAATGCATAAAAGGTTCTCCTTTCACGTAACAATGTCTTTTCGACCGTTTATGCCACAGCCTGACCGTTTGCGCCGAAGCTGTGATTTTTCTAAAAAAATCTGTTATCGTAGAAACAGAAAAAACGTGAATATTCACTTATGTATTTTTGTACTTTCAGAAGCTTTTGGTGCTTGATTTTATGAGAAGAAAAGATTTCAAGAGTACATATTTAACAATGGGGGTGAATACATGACTCGTGTTGTAATCTATGCTGATACCGTTGAAGAGGCAGAGGGACTTGCTGAATTATTTCGTATTGGAATCTTACAAAGACAAAAGTGGCCGATGATTCATCTTTATATAGGGAATTTAATTGAATATCTTCAGTTTGTGCATGGAAATCCTCTGCTAATCATGATTGCAGCGGTTACCGGTCCAGATGGAGAGCATATCGTGCGCAGGATTCGGGAAAATAATCAGCAGGCACGTCTGGTCTGGCTTTCCAATCGGGAAAACAGCATGGCTTCCTGGCGGGTGCATGTAACCTCATTTGGGCTTCTTCCACAGAATGGAGAAGAAATAGAACGTATTTTAGATGATTGTGAAATTTTTTAACCAAATCAAACGGCAAAGCAGATTGCAAATATCGGCTTCATTTGGTTAAAAAATATATTGTTTTCTCAAAATACGCTTGTATTCGAGAATAGTTTAGCAGGAAAAAGAGTTGTATACAAGAGAAAAATGTGAGGAATTGAATCAAAGAGGGAAGCGTATGAAAACTGAAAAAGATCAGATGACTGTATTCTGTGAAGAGGTGAGGAAGATGAACAAAGAGATAAAAGAAAAAAATGTACAAAATAAAAAGACACAGATAATAATTATCGTTCTGATTTTCATTACACTGATAGCAGTTGCGGTAGCAGTGTGGGCACTTTTTTTTCGAAATGCTGTGCCAGATTTAACTCCGGATTATGCGCCACAGGAAACAGAAGAACATGCCGAATTAATTCTGGATGATTCGGGTGACGAAAAAATGGAGACGACTAAGGGAGGTGGAGCAGTCAGCATGGTATATCAGAAAGAAGTTCAGATTTCTCTTGCTGACCAGAGGGCAACATTACTGTTCCAGAATCCATCGAAGTCGGTTAATAACATTGTGTTACAGCTTGTGATTTGCAGTAAAGACGGAACAGATACAATAATTGCACAGTCAGGAACACTCTCACCAGGATATAAAGTGGAACAGCTTGATTTACTAAAAGATGTCGCAACACTTTCGGAAGGAGAGTACAGTGGAAAATTTAATGTTTTGTATTATGACCCAGACACAGGTGAAAAATCTGTATTGAACAGTACAATTGAAGGACTTGTAGTTTCGGTAGTTAAATAAGTTTAAACCGAATCTATTTGTATCTGCGGCTTCGCACATATTTTACCGAAAATGTAAATAAACCACAAAAATAAATTACAAAAAGAAAGGAAGAAGAAAGATGAAGAAAAAAATACTGAGTTTATGTATGGCAGTATCCCTTGTTTTAGGCAGTGGAACAGTGGTAATGGCAGAGACACTCGAAGCAAAAGATACGTCTACAAGCCATGAAGTAAAAGGAAAGTATCATATGATGGCAGAACCTGCTACGGTATACAAAGTGGATGTTCAGTGGGGTTCTATGGAATTTACGTATCAGGGAGCAGGTACGACCAGACGCTGGAATGTGAAAACGCATGAATACAGTGATGAAATAACAGATGAAGGAAAATGGATTTATGAAGATGGTGCAAATAAAATTTTGATTACCAATTCTTCCAACAAAGCAATTACAGCGACAATTGCGACAGCGATGGAGGGAAGTGGAATCACAGCAGATATTACAAATCCGACAATAAATCTGGAAGATGCATCGATTGGTGCAACAACAGAGCAGGCTGGAACTGCTTCAAAAGGGGAAGCAACAATTTCTCTGGCAGGTGAGTTATCCGATAAAAATGCAAGTAAAGCAAAAATTGGTACGGTAACGATTTCTTTTGCTGATACAGCAACGACAGAACAGCCGTAAGTAGAGGGGAGGACAGGAATTATGAAGAAATTAGCAGTAACTGCAATGGCACTTATGATGACTTTTTCTGCGGGAGTCCCAGCTTATGCGGCAGGAACGATTGGAGTATCAAATAACTCTGCAGACATTCAGGCAACCTATCAGGATGGAGAAATTACAACGGAAACGGTTTACAGCGTTGATGTAAACTGGGGAAGTCTGGAATATACTTACAATCCAAATGCAACCAAAACATGGAATCCAGATACTTTAAAATATGAGATATCAAATGGTACGCCGTCTTGGACCTGTGAAAGTGGTGCAAATGAAATTAAAGTAACGAATAATTCCAATACTGCGATTTCTGCAAAACTGGCATATCAGCAGACAAATAATTCAGTAAAAGGAACGTTTGATAATGCCAAGATTAGTTTAAAAAGTGCAGAAGGGACATCGGTAAATGATGCACCAAGCGGAACGGCTGTTTTAAGTTTAAGTGGAAATATGGCGGAAAATGACGATGCGACACTTGGTAATGTTACAGTAACGATTGGAGATTTTGAAGGAGAGAAGATACAAGACAATAGCATCATTGTATCAAAGTTTCTTGAGTTTTATACAACAGCAGATGAAAATGTAGTTATGGCAAAGGGGACATTTACATATAGCAAATGGATTTACTTGGATGGTTTAACAATAAACGGAACTCTTTATAAAATACCGTCGTCTAAGTTAGCACAAGAAGTTCATGAAGATAAGATACATGAAACTATATTGCAAGAGGCAACAGATGGAGAGACAGGTAACAGTGTTTTTTATCCTGCTAAAAATGCAAGTTATGATTATGTACTGACCATTGATATGTCCACTTTAAAAGTAACTGTTACGATAACTCCTGTTAACTGATTCAAAGAAGTATCTGTCAGCTTACGCTGTACTAGAGTTATGCGCTAAGTCTCACGTGTGTTCGACTTAAATTTTGGAGAAAATTCTGAGAGCGCATGAGAATCAGAACAGTTTTTAATTTGAAGAAAGAGGCACTTTATGAAAAAAAATCGGGGCTTATTTTTGGCAGGCATCTTGTGTATCGTTGCTCTGACAATTATGGTGCTGGCATTGCTTTTTAGTAGAACTAAGGAACAAGCTTCTTCTTTTGTTCCGCCGTCATTCGATTCTTTGGCGGTAAGCGGAACTCCTACAGTTCCGGATGAGCTTGGCTGGACAGAAGTGTATCAAGATGGTATGGATTTTAAATTCTCAGTATGCGGAAATGTGACTGCAGATGGAACAACAGCCGACGTATATTTTACAAATTCTTCTGAACAGGAAGTGTGGCTGAAACTTCGGGTACTGGATGAAGAAAATCAAATTCTGGGAGAAACAGGGCTGATTAAACCGAAAGAGTATGTAAAATCCGTTTCACTTACTTCTGATTTTTCAGATGGAGAGGCAGTCAAATTAAAAGTTATGGCTTATGAGCCGGATACTTATTACAGCGCAGGAGCGGTGACATTAAATACTCAAATCAGGAAAGGGGAGCTGTAATGAAAAAATGGTTTTGCTTTTTTCTCTTTTGTGTAATGCTGGTATCTCCTTGTATGATTTGCTATGGAGAAACTTCTGTTTTAAAGAAAGAAAAAGAAGAAACGTCTTTTGATATTTATGCGACGTACAAAGCAGGAAAAAAAGAAGATTTTTCTGCGCCGGTGCAGGATGGTACAAGTAAAATTGAACTTCCAAATGGGGTTCAGATTTCTGTAAGAAATGTAAAACAGGAAAATTTGACGATGGTTGTTTACTGTGTTTCCAAAGAGGAAAAAGAAGCAGGGGAATGGTTTACATCCTGTATGAAAGGATTTGGAACACAAATTCAGCCTTTTGAAATTTATTTTCTGGATGAAGATGGAAACCGGATTTCAGCGGATGGAGTCACCGTAGAGATTACGATGACGGAAGCTTTTATGCATCCCGTGGCATTTTCATTAAACAGCAGTGGCACAGTGAAAGAACTGGATGCGAACAGTGTCAAGAAGACAATTACATTTGTGACAGATGGAAATCCTTATTATGTGCTTGCAGAAAAAGAAGTTATGAATAAAGCAGTTCCGGATAAAACAGCATCTTCTTCGTCCACATCTACAGCTAAAACAACAAATACAACAACAAAAACATCTGGTCCTTCGTCAACTGTAAGTGCAACCCAAAAAGCAGGAAGCCAGATAAAAACAGGAGATGAGACAGATTTTCTGCTTCCAATTGCAGGAATGATGGGTGCTTTGGGTGTTTTGACAGAAGGAATTTTCTATTATAAAAAGAGAAGAAAGATACAGAAGCAGAGAAGAAATTTTAAATAGAATACTGCAAAAACAGAGTCCCTGTACTTTGGAACAGTTCCAGAATATGGGGACTTTTTTGCTTTATTTAAAAATTTTCGTAGATAGAGCAGGAAAAGAAAATGTAAAATCTTGAAGAAAAGTATATTAGATTTAAGCAGGGACAAAATTTGCCCCTGCTTATGCTTATTTATCTCAAGCTTCGATGGAGATAAACGCTCTGCGAGAATCACGCACCAAGTCTCACTGCGTTCGACTTGAATGTATATTTAAAAACTCCTGAATATACGGCAGTGCTGCCCCAATAGAAATGTTATGTTTTGGCATTTTACTGATTTGAATAAAATCCGGTTCTTCCTGAAATGGAGTCATTTCATTTATCGATGCATGTAAGGCATGGATATCCTGCTTTGTCAGATAAGGGGCAAGGTATCCGCCAAGGATAAAGTCGGTATCGTAAATCAGATGGAGCATTTACCTGTTTCTAAAACAGATACTTCTAAAACGGATACATAGAGGATTAAAACAAGCTGGAAAGTGAGAGAAAAAATGAAAAAGAAGAGGATGATTGAAGAGGGAAAAACAGCACTGGGAATTGAACTGGGTTCTACAAGAATCAAAGCAGTTTTAATTGATTTAACAGGAACAGTGCTTGCTGTTGGAATCCATGACTGGGAAACAGCAGGGGTCGGTTTTTAGTCCCTGCTATTTTTGTGCAACTTTTTCTTCTAAAAACCCCGAAAGAATCTTGACGGAAATGGTGGATATCTGTAAGATATTGGGGAGAGTTAACAACGGAAGCTAAATCAAAGATAGAAGAGGAAAAAAGTATATGAAAAATTGGAATGAAGCCGTCATTGTACCGGAGTTTAATGAGCAGGGTGTTGCCTGTTATCGTCTGGCTGGTCAGGATTATTTAAATGAGTATTATATCGTATCAGAAGCAGAGACAAGAAAACTGTTGAATACACCGGAAATTGTTGGATATGAGGTATACAACTGCCTGATTCCGTCTACTTCCCAGATGCTGTATTATCTGAAAGAGCAGAAAAAAGTAACAACTGCAAATATTTTATCAATTCTTCGTGGCGCATTAAACTATCCATTGGAAGAAAGCTGTTACAGAGAGCACATCCGCGTGCATGATATCAGTTTTCTTTCCAGCGAACGAGTATTTGAAAATGAAGAAATCGCAGGGCTTGAAATTAAATACAGCAAACTGACAATGGTTCCTGACAGTACACTGATGATTGGTGATATCATTGCAAGTGGAGAGACTTTAATTCACTGTCTACGTTATGTAACAGATTTTTACAGACAGCATGGTGCAAAACTTCGCAACATTATTATTTTCACAATTGGTGGAACAAAGGGAATTGATATCTTAGAGGATTTGACTCGTGATATCCGTGAATTCTGGCCGGATTTTGAAGGTTTCATTACCGTTTATTATGAAGGAATTTTCAGTACTTATGAAGATAAAGGGGTATCTGGAATCAATCTTCCGGATGTAGATTTCTACTGGAAAGATGGAATCGTAGCACCGGAATTTCGCAGAGAGACACTTTCTATGTGCAGTCCGCTGTTTGAAAAATGTATTATCTATGATGGCGGAGCAAGACGTTATGAAATCCATGAGCATGTAGAAGAAGTGTTGGAGTTCTGGAAAAACATGGTAAAACGTGCAGATAAGATTGATTTTGCAAAATTACTGGAAGAAAAAATTGGTTATGAACTGCCAATCAGTTATGAGGACTGGGTAAATAAAAATCATTATCAGAAAATCCGTACTGCGGATACAAAGTGGCTGTACCGTCAGGAGCAGGGCTATGTAGAAAGCATGAAAAATATTACATTAAAAGAATTAGCACAGCAGAGAATTGCGGAATTTACAGACGCATTACACAAATATATACTGTAATTAATTATCAACAGAGGCTGTTGTTCCGATGGAGCGACAGCTTTTGTTAATGTAACATTTTGGGGAATAAAAAAGGAGACAGAAAAAAATGGACAACATTATAAAAGAACGGTTACAGCAGGTGATGGACTGTGCAGTTCAAAAAGGAGAAATACCAGGCTGTATGTTATTGATTCGAAAAAACGGAAAAGAAGAGGTTTATTTGGAAAGTGGTTATGCGGATGTAGAAGCCAAAATTCCAGTCAGAAGAGATGGAATTTATCGTCTGTTTTCAATGACAAAGCCGATTACCGGTACGGCAATGATGATTTTGATTGAAAGAGGAATCGTTGACCTTGCAGACCCAGTCAGCAGATATCTGCCTGGATTTAAAAATCAGTCTGTCTGCACAAAGGATGGAAAAACAGAAAAAGTGAGGAGAGGAGTAACCGTGCAGGATTTGCTCTGCATGACCTCAGGTCTGACGTATGGTGGAGAGGATGAACATGGAATCAAGACCGCAGAATTAATTCAAAAAGTAGTGGACGGGCTCGATAAAAAAGACGGTGGAAGTGTGACAACAACAGAGTTTGCCAATGAACTGGGACAGATTCCGCTTCACTATCAGCCAGGAAAAGCATGGAGTTATGGAACTTCTGCCGATGTCATCGGAGCAGTAATCGAATCGGCGTCGGGCATGCGTTTTGGAGAATTTTTAAAGAAAGAAATCTTTGAACCACTTGGAATGAAAGATACTGGATTTTTTGTACCTGCAGAAAAAAGAGAACGCTTTGCAAAAGCTTATGAGTGTCACGAGGGAGAAACTCCTGTTTTGTATCTTGGAAATAATCTGGGAATTCAAAATACGATGGAGTTTGCTCCGGCATTTGAATCAGGTGGCGCAGGTCTAGTTTCCACACTCGATGATTATGCAAAATTTGCACAGATGCTGTTAAATAAAGGAACTTATGAATGCAGAGAAATCTTAAGAGCAAAGACCGTAGAATTTTTAACTCATCATGTCTTAGATGATACTCAGCAGAAAGCGTTTGAAGAATGGATTGGCTTAGAAGGATTTACCTATGGAAATCTGATGCGTATCATGAAAGAACCAGGGCGTGCCGTGACACTTGGAAGCAAAGGCGAGTATGGCTGGGACGGATGGCTTGGCTGTTACTTTGCAAATGTTCCCAAAGAAAATATGAGTATTCTTATGATGACACAGAAAAAAGATGCCGGAACATTTTCCATGACAAGAAAGCTGAGAAATGTGATTTACTCAGCTTAATAATTATTCATTGCTGACGGCGGTATTCCCTTGGTGTTATATGAAATTCTCGTTTGAAGAGCCGGTTAAAATACGAAAGATTATCAAAACCGGAAGAGACTGCAATGGTCAAAATGGAATCATCGGTCGAGACTAAAAGTCTTGCCGTCATGCTCATTCGATAATGGTTGAGGTACTGGGTGAATCCCATATTCATATGCGTTTTAAAAAATTTCATAAAATGAGATTTACTATAATGGATGAGATTTGCCATGTCTTCAATACGTAAGGGTTCGCTGTAATGTTCTTCTATATATTTTAAAATGATTTTTAATTTATCTCTGCGTTTCTGCTGAGAGGCAGAAGAGGGCTTTAAGTCCGTCTGCTGATTGGAAACGAGAAAAAACATAAGCTGGAAGAGCCAGCCTTTGACTGCAAGCTGATAGCCTTTTGGTCTGGAATCACAGAGATTATCGATTTTTCGGATGCATCCGGAAAGAGATTCATAAGCAGGGGCATCTGGAGTGAGAAAGGTCTGAACGGTAGCAGGATTTTCCATGAGAGGAAGAATGAAATCTGCTCCGCATAAATCCGGTTCACCACAAAGAAGCATAGATGGATGAAAGAGAATATTCTCATATTCCATCCGTGCTTCTTTTTTCTGCTTGATGGAATGAAGCTGACCGGGAAGCACAAAGACAATGTCTCCGGCTTTTACTTCACGGGTAATAAAGTCTACGGAAATGATTCCACTGCCTTTTTGGATGACAATTAATTCCATTTCGTTGTGCCAGTGCATGGGAACCTGTGTAAAGTCCATAGGAATACAGCAAAGGTAAGTATTATAAGGAAATTCGAGCGAAGTATGAGATTTTGACTCATGGTAATTTTGATATTCTGTGAGGTTCATGAACAAATTCCTCCATTTTTATACAAGATTTGCAAACTATATTTTGATAGTATTGTATTATAAATAGAGAGTATTTTGCAAGAAATAATTAAAAAAGCATAGTAAGATACAAGCAAGAAACACGACAGGATAACAGGAAAATAGAATTTAGAGCAAGATAAAGAAAGAGAATGATGGAGGATTTTTTAATGATGAAAATTCAGGAATTATTAGAAACAAAACTTGGAAAAACAGTCAAAGAAGCATCCAATGCAGAGGTATATTATGGATTGTTACAGGTTGTTCAGAACATGGCGAAGGACAAAGAAGTACCGGTAAAGAAGAAAAAAATCTATTATATTTCAGCAGAATTTTTAATTGGTAAATTATTATCCAATAACATGATTAACCTTGGTATTTATGACGATGTGAAAAAAATGCTTGCAGAAAATGGAAAAGATATCTGCGAAATCGAAGAAATTGAACCGGAACCATCTCTTGGAAATGGCGGATTGGGACGTCTGGCTGCCTGCTTCCTTGATTCTATTGCAACATTAGGATTAAGCGGAGATGGAGTTGGATTAAACTATCATCTTGGATTATTCAAACAGGAATTTAAAGATGAATTACAAAATGCAGTTCCAAACCCATGGATTGAAAAAGAGAGCTGGCTGACAAAAACAGAGGTGAGTTATCCTGTAACTTTTGGAAATCTGACTGTAAATTCCAGAATGTATGATATCGAAGTAACCGGATACAATAATCAGAGCAATAAACTTCACTTATTTGACTTAGAATCTGTAGATGACAGCATCGTAAAAGAAGGAATTGATTTTGATAAAGAAGAAATCGAAAAGAACCTTACCCTGTTCTTATACCCGGATGACAGCGATGATGCAGGTCGCCTGCTTCGTATTTATCAGCAGTATTTCATGGTAAGCAATGGTGCACAGTTAATCTTAGATGAATGTGTGGCACGTGGCTCAAACCTGCATGATCTGTATGAATATGCTGCTATCCAGATTAACGATACCCACCCGACGATGGTCATTCCGGAATTGATTCGTCTGCTGGTTGCACGTGGAATTCAGATGGATGAAGCAATTGAGATTGTAACCAAAACCTGTGCTTACACAAACCATACCATTCTTGCAGAAGCACTTGAAAAATGGCCGATGGAATACTTAAAGAAAGTCGTTCCTCAGTTAGTTCCGATTATCGAAATTTTGGATGATAAAGTAAGAAGAAAATTCGATGATGAAAGCGTTGTTATTATCGACAAAAATGATGTCGTACACATGGCACACATTGATATTCATTACGGATTCAGTGTAAATGGTGTAGCATCTCTGCATACAGAAATCTTAAAAGATACAGAATTAAATGCATTTTATAAGATTTATCCGGAAAAATTCAATAACAAAACAAACGGAATCACATTCCGTCGCTGGCTGATTCACTGCAATCCGGAACTGACCGCTCTGCTTGATGAGTTAATCGGAACCGGATACAGAGAAAATGCAGAAGAACTGGAAAAACTCCTGGCTTACAAAGATGATGATGCAGTCATTGAAAAATTACTGAGTGTAAAAGGAGACAATAAAAAAGCACTCTGCGATTATTTAAAACAGACTCAAAATGTAGAATTGAATCCGGAATCTATTTTTGATATTCAGATTAAACGTCTGCATGAGTATAAACGTCAGCAGATGAACGCATTATATGTGATTCACAAATATAAAGAAATCAAGGCGGGTAAGAAACCATCTACTCCAATCACAGTTATTTTTGGAGCAAAGGCAGCACCGGCTTATGTGATTGCAAAAGATATCATTCACCTGATTTTATGTTTACAGGAATTAATCAACAATGACCCTGAAGTAAGTCCATACTTAAAGGTTGTTATGATTGAAAACTACAATGTCACAAAAGCAGAAAAACTGATTCCGGCATGTGATATTTCAGAACAGATTTCTCTGGCTTCCAAAGAAGCAAGTGGAACAGGAAACATGAAGTTCATGTTAAATGGCGCGCTGACTCTCGGTACAGAAGATGGCGCAAACGTAGAAATCCATGAACTGGTAGGTGATGATAATATCTTTGTATTTGGAGCATCCAGTGAAGAAGTCATCAAACACTATGAAAATGCAGACTACGTTTCCAGAGACTTCTACGAAAAAGATGAGACAATCAAAGAAGCAGTAGATTTTATTACTTCTAAAGAGCTGCTTGCAATCGGTCATGAAGAAAACTTAACCAGACTTCAGAATGAACTGTTAAATAAAGACTGGTTTATGACACTCTTGGATTTCAAGGCTTATACCGAAAAGAAAGAAGAAGCCTTAAAAGCTTATGAAGACAGAAAAACATGGGCAAAGAAGATGATTGTCAATATCGCAAAAGCAGGATATTTCTCATCTGACCGTACAATTGCAGAATACAATAACGATATCTGGCATGCATAAAATAAATTAGAAATAAATTATATATGTCTTTTTGACTATCTTTTTATATCTCCTTAAATGTCCGCAAAGCCTTATTTTATAGGCTCTACGGGCATTTTGCTTTTGTGGTAAACCTCACATATCTAGGTCTATCTTCTTATATTTTCGCTATCAA
>JAIIAN010000062.1 GCA_022717655.1 Bacillota bacterium
CCTTGCTGGCGTGATGCGCAAAGGTGAAAATGAAGTGGGCTTGTTGAGGTTCTATAAAAATGTGAAATATTTCATACTGGAAGCAATGCACATACGGCGCTTGAGCTGTAGCATGACATTCTGGTTTTCATTACGGCCACATTGCATTTGAAATGACCTTGGGCGAAGCTGTCGTCCGAGGGCTTTTGCTTGCCCGGAGATCAGGAATAACGGTCTGCCGGTTTAGGAAAAGAGGAACGGTTATCTAAAAGGAAGGTGCTTGCGGGAACGGTGTGAGTTAAAGGGATTACTTTATAGCAGTTTGTGTTTTTAATGCGCAAGCAGCATCCGCAAACTGCATATCGCAAATATGCCGTGTTGATAGAGCACTATTTCTGAAAATTGCGATAAAACGAATGGCGATAAGAAGTGCATAGACAAGGATTTATGTGAGGAGAAAAAATGGCTACGAATACTGTCGGAATCGATAAGGAAGTTGAAGTTAACCGCAAGGAAAATCTGCGGGACCATCGCATGTACTGGATCGGGCGTCGGACGCAGGACGTAATCCTGTCATCTTTGGCACTAGTGGTGTTGTCGCCTGTTATGCTGGCTACGGCTATTGCAATTGTGGTGGATGACCCGTCTGCTGGCCCTGTCTTCAGTCAGGAGCGTATCGGCCGCAACGGTAAGCCCTTTAAGTTCTATAAGTTCCGCTCCATGTGCCCCAATGCAGAGGCAAAACTGGACGACCTGCTAGACCAGAACGAAATGGATGGTCCTGTGTTCAAGATCAAGGACGACCCCCGCATTACCCGTGTGGGCAAGTTTATCCGCAAGACCAGCCTCGATGAGCTGCCCCAGTTGTGGAACATCCTGAAGGGTGATATGAGCATCGTTGGTCCCCGCCCGGCACTTCCCCGCGAGGTCGAACAGTACGGCGACTACGAAAAACAGCGCCTGTATGTAACCCCCGGCTTGAGCTGCTATTGGCAGATCGCCCCGCACCGCAATGACCTCTCTTTTGAAGAGTGGATGGATTTGGATGTGAAATATGTCAAGGAGCGCAGCTTCTGGGTGGACTGGAAGATTATTTTTAAGACCTTCAAGGTGTGTCTGCTGGGGCGTGGGGAATGATAGAACGATAGCTCTTTATGAGACGATAAACGTGTTAGGCCGTAAACACAATAATACTTGAAAAGTGGTAAGGATAGCAGAAAAATGCAGATAAAACAAAAAGATGAACCCATTAGAGTTGCTCAAATTATGGGCAAGCTGTGGGCGGGTGGGGTCGAAATGGTGGTGTTCAACTACTATCGTGCGATAGATAAAAGCAAAATACAATTTGACTTTTATTATGACGCTGATTCTACGGTGGAGCCTCCGCAAGACCTAATAGATATGGGGGCAAGGTTTTATAAACTTCCACCTTATCAAAAGCTCCCTAAGTATATACGAGAACTAAAAAAACATCTTAAAGAAAACCAGTATCTAATTGTTCATTCGCATTTGAACACATTGAGTGTATTTCCACTATTCGTAGCGTGGATGAGTCGAGTCCCGGTGAGAATTGCTCATAATCATAGCGTCCCGGCAGGAAAGGAAATTGGGCGCGACACATTAAAAATGTTTCTTCGTCTTTTTGCAAAAGTTTTTCCGACGGATTATTTCGCATGTTCAGAAAAAGCAGGACGATGGATGTTTGGTAATAAAGCATTCGACTCAGGTCGTGTTTTTGTTTTGAAAAACGCTACAGATTTTAGCCGATTCAGACCAACTTATGAGAAAACCGAAGCCCTAAAAAAGAAACTCGGACTAAAAGATAAGTTCGTGGTCGGACACATTGGCAGGTTTACTTATGCAAAGAATCACAATTTTTTGCTAGATGTTTTCTCGAAAATCAATGCCAAACGGGAAAATGCAATTCTTTTACTGGTGGGTGATGGAGAATTACATCAGGCAATCATAGATGGGATAAAAGAGAAGGGATTGGATGGAAAAGTTGTCTTTGCAGGCCAAGTATCCAACCCGGAATTGTACTATTCGTTAGCTGACGTTATAGTGATTCCATCAATTTTCGAAGGACTTTCTCTTGCTACAATTGAAAGTCAAATTGCTGGAGTTCCTTCAGTTGTGTCAGATGCAATTCCGGAGGAAGCGGTTATCAGTAATGGTGTCAGACGATTGAAATTGACTGACAAAAGTTGGGCGGATGTGGCAGTTGAAATTGCAGATATGAAGGTTTTCCTTGATGAAAGAAGTAGGGAATATGACATTAGATATGCCGTAAAGAAACTTGAAAACTGGTATTTGAAAAAGGTGGAATAATATGCCAAAAATATCTGTAATAATGGGTGTTTATAACAACAAAAATTTTGATTTGCTAGAGAAAAGTGTGGAATCAATTATCACCCAAACATTCACAGACTGGGAATTTATTATCTGCAACGATGGCTCAGTTAATGAAACGTTACCTCAATTAGATAAAATTGCAGCAAAAGACAGTAGGATTAAAGTCCTGTCATACAGTCAAAACAAAGGCTTGAATTATGCGCTTAATGAATGCTTACAGTGTGCAAAGGGAGAATATATAGCACGTCAAGACGATGATGATATTTCAAAGCCAGAAAGACTCGAAAAAGAGATGCTTTTTTTAGATGAACATCCAGAATATGATTTGGTTGGAACTTGCGCAGAGGTGTTCGATGACAAAGGCATTTGGGGAAAATATGAGGTTCCGGAAAAACCAAGTAAAAATGACTTTTACTGGAATAGCCCCTTTATGCATCCGACTATAATGGTACGCAAATCTACATATGATGCGCTAGGTGGGTACCGATGTGCAAAAGAAACAAGACGGTGTGAGGATATTGACTTTTTTATGAGGCTTTATGCATCTGGTAAAAAAGGGTATAACATTCAGGAAAAATTGTATGTGTATCGAATGGATAACAACCCTAATGTGAAATACCGTCCAATGAGATATAGAATTGACGAAGCAATTGTAAAATTTAAAGGCTATAAAGAAATGGGAAACCTTTTAGGAGGTATTCCATTTGTGATAAAACCAATTCTTGTTGGAATGATTCCTCAAAAAATTCTTTACCAAATTAAGAAAAAAAGATATTAATATGACTTTAAAGTAACCGTAATAGAAAGGATATAGAAAATGAAAGTGCTAGTCACAGGAGCAAACGGATATTTGGGCTCTGGAATTGTAAAAAGTATATTAGATAGAGGATGCAAAGTGATTGCAGCAGATTTTAATGTGAATCATATAGATGCTCGAGCAGAGACGAGCGCATGTAATCTCTTTGAAATCGAAAATCCATATGAATATTTTGGCAAACCTGATGTGCTTTTGCATTTGGCGTGGCGTGATGGATTTGTTCATTATTCTTCTGCCCATATTGATGATCTGCCTAAACATTATGCATTTATTAAATCTTTTGTCGAGGCAGGCTGCAAGCATATTGCTGTGATGGGAAGTATGCACGAAATCGGCTTCTTTGAAGGAAGCATCAATGAAGGTACACCATGTAATCCTATTACTCCTTATGGAATCGGTAAAAATGCACTTAGGGAATTAACAGAGATGCTGTGTAAACAAAAAAATGTTATTTTCCAGTGGCTGAGAGGTTACTATATTGTAGGAAACTCAAAGTATGGAAGTTCGATTTTTTCCAAAATAACAGCAGCTGCTGAAGAAGGCAAATCGGAATTTCCGTTCACTATGGGTCAGAATCAATATGATTTTGTTGATTATGATGTGTTTTGCGAACAGGTGGCCGCCGTTGTTACGCAAGAGAAAATCAATGGAATTATTAATATCTGCTCTGGCAAACCTGAGAAATTGGCCGATCGTGTGGAGCGATTTATTAAAGAGAACCACTATGATATTAAGTTGAAGTATGGGGCTTTTCCTGATAGACCATATGACTCTAAAGCAGTATGGGCAGATGGAAGAAAAATTAATGAAATTATGAAGAAAAACGATGAAGAAAATGGAACGACTTAAAAGATTATACCATATCATTGTAAAAAGGGATATTGTTACAGCACTATATACCAAAAAGTTTGAAAAATTTGGGCATGATTCAGTGCTGTACCATCCATTATGTATTAGAGGGAGAGAGAACATCTGCATTGGAAATCAGACAACGATATTAAATGGCGTGCGAATGCAGGTATATAACGATTTGACAGGTAAACAGTCAAAAATAAAAATAGGGGATAATTGTTATATCGGCTACAATAATACATTTCTTGCTGGAGGAAACATTACACTAGAAGATGGTGTTTTGATGGCGAGTAATATTTTGATTTCCAGCGAAAATCATTCTATAAATCCGGAAAGCCCTGATTATTACATGAATCAAAAGCTGAGTTGTGCTCCAATTATAGTAGGTGAAGGAACATGGATTGGAGAAAAAGTTAGTATTCTTTCAGGCGTTACCATTGGAAAAAAATGTGTTATAGGGGCTGGTAGCATTGTAACAAAGGATATTCCGGATTTTTCTATAGCAGTTGGAAATCCCGCAAAAGTAATAAAAAAATACAACTTTAATACGCACGAATGGGAAAAGCACTAATGCCGGAGACGAAAAATAAACAGTGAGAGTAGTAAGGACGGAAAGATATGATTTATTTGCGGATGGATGGGCGAATTGGAAATCAGTTGTTCATGTATGCCTTCGCTAAAAGTGTGAGCAAAAGACGTAATGATGAGGAGATTGTAATTGATGACAAAGAGGCGATAAAAAGAAATTACCGTAATTCCCTAATGGATTATAATTTGAATAATGTCAAGTATGTACATGATCATAAAACATTGTATACTGCTGATTTTATCAAGCAGAATCTGATTTTTTTTATTTATAGAGTTATTCGGAAGCCAATGAGCTTTAACAAACGGTTTTCGTTCGAAAAAAAATTCCAGAAATTCTTCAATCGTAATGGATTAATCTTATGTGAAAACGGATATCTTGATTACGATGTTCCTTCTACCAAAAATGTTTTTATTAACGGGTATTATCAATCGGCTGGGTATTTTGATGATGTTAAGGATGAAATTATAAAGGAATTCTCACTGCCAAATCAAAATTTAGAAGACCTATTTCCCGATATCGAAAAAATAAAAAATAGAAATTCTGTTTGTATTAGCATTAAAGTTCAGCATAATGTTGGAAACTCAATGTATGATGTCTGCAATGATGGATATTGGCAAAAGGCAATTGACTATATTTGCCATACTGTTGATGATCCACTTTTTTTTATTTGCTCTGATAACGTTGATTATGTGAAAAACAATTTAATTGATTGCGAGAAATACGATGTGGTCTATCAAGATCCAAAACTTCCGGTAAATGTATCTTTGGCGATTATGGGAAGCTGTAAGAACTTCATTATTGGCAACACTACATTTGGTTGGTGGGCACAGTATTTGAGTAATTATAATAAGAAAATTGTTGTTGCACCTTCAAAATGGATGAAGATCGATATGCCGATTGACATTTATCAAGAAGGTTGGCATTTGATGGAGGTCTAAAATGAAAAAGAGTATTGGAATATTATATTTGTGTACCGGACCATATAAGTTGTTTTGGGAAGACTATTACAATTCTTTTGAAAAAAATTTTTTGAGAGATTTTGAAAAACACTACTATGTGTTTGCTGATGAATTTAACCAGGGACTTGAAAAATATGCAACTGTAGAGAATGTGACCCTTATCCACATTGATGCAATGCCGTGGCCTTTGATTACATTATTAAGATTTAGATACTTTCTGATGGTTGAAGATAAATTGAAAAAGCACGACTATTTAATGTTTACAAATGCGAACATCGTTTGTGATACGGTTGTGACTGCAGAAGAGTTTCTACCAAATGAATCTGACGGACAGGAAATGTCTTATTGTCAACATCCGGGTTATTGGAAGACCCCAAAATACAATAAGCCGTATGATAGAAACAAAAAATCCAATGCATATATTCCATACAATTGTGGAAAAGACTATGTTATTGGAGCTATGTTTGCGGGAAGAACGGATGCTTTTCTTAGAATGACACACGTGTTAAATGATCGAATTGAAGATGATTTAAAGAGAAACGTTATTGCAAGATGGCATGACGAATCTCAGCTAAATAGATATATTGTTGGAAAAACAAATTATAAACTCCTTTCACCAGGTTATTGTTATCCGGTTGGATTTGAATTACCGGTAGAAAGGAAAATTTCAGGTGTAAGTAAGCAAGCGAAGTTTGATGTTCAAACATTTAAAGGTACCTTAGAAGAAAATAATGGGCTTCGGCTTCTCGTTAAGCGCATAATTCGCAGGATTAAAAGAGAAGGAATAATATATTATATTTTTGATTCGATTGTAAATAAAAAAATAGAAAGAATTTAGAGTTGCTAGAGAAACAAATCGATTGCGAGGCGTAAATTTTGAAGATTGAAATAAGAAAACACAAGTATATATTAATCCAGATTTTCTTTCTATTGATAAGTGTGATATCTTTTGATTTAATAGAGAGCTCAATAGAATTTTCTTTTGTTAGCTTTATTGCCCTAATATATTTTCTATGTACAATTTGTTCACTTGTCTGTTATCAAAAAAAAATTTTTACTGCAATCAATTGTTTCTATTGTGTTTATGTGTTGTTTCAAATAGGTGTTCCGCTATTATACGCTGTAATTCCTAAGTACAGTAATCCATACATGTCGCTTTTTTCTGAAGATATTTTGGTAAATGCGTTAGAGTATACTTTGTTGTCACTTGAAATATTCGGATTGACCATATTTGTTTTTTTGCGATCCGGGAAAAGGAACTATAGCAGTCGCGTGGTATTTACCAAAAAGAAAGCTGTAAATGATGAACGATATGTGTATGCAGTTGCTAAGGCATTGTTTATATGTACTGGTATGGTAACTGTACCTCTATATACCGTAGTAGCTTATTTGACTCTAAAAACAGGATTCTCTCAGGTTACACGTGCTTTGGTAGCGGCTAATGGTTTGTTTAATCTTGCTAGAGCACTTTTTATTCCGGCGTTTTTTTTACTTATCATTTATGGAGAAGATAAGAAATTCACTAAGTTTTCAAAATTGGTATTTTTCTATATGTGCATTGCGTCTCTTTTAAGTGGTATTAGAACAGATGGAATACTTTGGCTACTTACATATCTATATACTTCTATAAAAAAGGGAGATAAAAAGAAGCTTAATATAAAATACTTGGTACTATTAGTAGGAATTGTTGTGGTGGCAATATATGTTGGACAAAGTAGAGTGGGGTCAACTGTAGGTTCTTCTGTTGTCGATGTTTTTGTTAAAGTGGTAGAAGAAATGGGATTTAATTTTACGACCATTTGTTTCGTGATGATGTACGTCCCAAGTTCAACTAAATTTCAAATGGGTGGAACTTACTTAAAATCAATTTTAGCCATGTATCCAAATTCATTGGATTTTTTAGGTATATTTAGAAATATTGAAAACACTATAGGTTGTCAATGGTTAAACGATCAAAATCATGTGAGATTTGGATCACTTCTAGATTTTGGATCTGGTTTTTCTGCAATTGGAGAAAGTTATATGAACTTTGGTTGGGGTGGAATATTAGTATCCTGTGTTATTGCAATAATTGTAACTTCTTTATATGTTGACGGAAAAAATGTGGTAAGTAAATGGGATAAATTTGTTGAAACCGTATTATTCTTGGCTTTGTTAACATTTCCACGTAGAGCGTTTAATGAGTTCGTTTCTAATATAGAATATAGCATTTTTATAATTGGACTTATACTAATCGTTATGTATCACAAAAGATTTGTGGGTATAAAAAATAACGAAAATCAGGTGGATTTTTATGTCTGTGATTAATAAATTAGTGCATTTGAGAATGCACCGTGATTACAAAAAATATATATGCTTGAAGGATTCCTCAATAGAGGAAAACTTGTCAATAATACGTAAAGAAAGTAAAAATAAAAATCTTTTATTATGTTCTATTGCTTTTCAAAATCCTGAGGTGATTGAACTCCAAATTATGCTATTACGCAGGAATCTGAAAGATGATTTTTATTATTTTGTTGCGGATAATTCATTGGATATTGATAAAGCTAAGAGAATTGAAACTATTTGTCATAAACACGATGTTAATTATTTGCGTCTGCCCGCTAATCCATATAATGGTAAAAATGGAATGCCATCATTTTCGAATGGCGCCGCAATGAATTATGTTTTTACTAATTTGATACATTCGTGCGATGTAAAATACTTTGGATTTTTAGATCATGACATATTTCCGATTAAAAGCATTTCTCTTACTGGCAAGATGTTAAAACAAAAGTTCTGGGGCGTATTGCGATGTATGCCTAGCAACAAGTATGGTAAATTAACTTGTAATTATCTTTGGGCTGGATTTTGCTTTTTTGATATGTCGTACATTCGGAGTGTTAATGAGATTGATTTTTTACCTAGAAGAAATCTAGGGGACACTGGTGCTGCAAATTATTATTCGGTATATTATCCTGTGATTAAAACAGATGAGTATCTAGAATATACTTTTGCAAATGTAAAAAGATTGCTTATAGATGGAATCGATGGAACTGCGCAAGCTTCGCAGTATGAATGTATTGATGATGCATGGATTCACTATTTGAATGCTTCGAATTGGAGTAATGAGAAAATTGATGTAAAAGAAAAGAAAATGAAAGAAATAATTGATGAATATTTAAAATAGTGTCGAAAGTGAGGTTTACTGATGCATTCTAATATTGGTGTTGTAATTGTTACATTTAATAGATTGGAAAAATTAAAGAAAACATTGACTTGTTTTAAAGAACAAGATTTATTGCCGAAATATGTTCTTGTTGTAAATAACAACAGTAGTGATGGGACAAAAGATTTTTTGGAAACATGGAAGAAAGACGACAATTACCAATTTCAAAAAATGGTAATACACGAAAAGGAAAACTTGGGTGGTAGTGGTGGATTCCATGTTGGGCTAGAAAAAGCTAAAGAAATGGATGCGGAATGGATTTGGGTATCAGATGATGATGCTTATCCACAAAAGAATACTATCAAAGTGGCGAACGATTTCATTACAAATAATACTAACGAAAAATTACTCGCTATATGTGCATCTGTATTGGATATGGACGATAATATTGCATATGGTCATAGAAAACGAGTCGAAAATGGTCTTTTAAAAATCTCAATAAATACTGTACCTGCAGTCGAATATGAAAAGGAAGCATTTAAACTAAATGCCTTCTCTTATGTTGGCGCAATCATTAAAAAAACTGCTTTAGTGAAATATGGCACTACAAAAACTGATTACTTTATTTGGTTTGATGATACTGAACATAGTTTAAGAATTAGCGAGCACGGAGATATTGTTTGCGTGCCGGCAATCAAAGTTAATCATGAAAATGAACTTGGTGGTGCTGCTTATGATTGGCGAGAATACTATGGATTAAGAAACGAAATGGATATGTACAAGAATCACTTTCCCAAAAGATGTTATCGATTCAAGGTGATAACTCGTTTTCTTAAAAGTGTTTATTTGATGTTTGGCTATGATAAAGAATATTATCACTTGTACAAAAAGGCTTTAATGGACTCAATTAGAGGAAATCTAGGTAAAGACGATAAGTACAAACCGGGATGGAAGCCGAATATAAATTGATGTGGAAGAGGCATATAAATATGTACGATTATCTGATAGTTGGTTCTGGTTTATATGGATCAATATTCGCCCACGAAGCCAAGGCTCATGGCAAAAGCATTCTCGTTGTAGATAAGCGCCCTGATATTGCGGGCAACATTTACACCGAGAACATCGAGGGTATCAACGTACACAAGTACGGTGCCCACATTTTCCATACTAATAACAAAAAAGTTTGGAATTACATCACGCAGTTTGCAGAGTTCAACCGTTTTACCAACTCTCCTGTTGCGAACTATAAGGGCAAACTCTACTCTCTGCCCTTCAATATGTACACCTTCAACAAGATGTGGGGCGTTGTGACACCGGAAGAGGCTGCTGCTAAGATTGAGGAGCAGCGTAAGGAAATCACCCATGAGCCGCAAAACCTCGAAGAGCAAGCAATTTCCCTTGTGGGTCGCGACATTTACGAGAAACTCATCAAGGGCTATACCGAGAAGCAGTGGGGGCGTGACTGTAAGGATCTGCCCGCTTTTATCATCAAGCGTCTGCCAGTGCGCCTGACCTTCGACAATAACTACTTCAACGCACTGTATCAGGGCATCCCCATCGGCGGATATACCAAATTGATTGCCAATCTGCTGGATGGCATTGAGGTGCGCTTGAACACAGACTATCTGGAACACAAGTCCGAGCTTGACGCATTGGCAAACAAGGTGGTTTATACTGGCCCTATTGATGCTTACTTTGACTATAAGCTAGGAACACTGGAATACCGTTCTGTTCGTTTTGAAAATGAACTGTTAGACAAGCCCAATTTTCAGGGGAATGCTGCTGTCAACTACACTGACCGGGAGACTCCGTGGACTCGTATCATTGAGCATAAGTGGTTTGAGTTCGGCAAGGACGAGAACGGCAACGACCTACCCAAAACCATCATTAGCCGCGAGTATTCCTCTGAGTGGAAGCCCGGGGATGAGCCGTACTATCCTGTGAACGACGCAAAGAATAGTGCACTCTATGCAGAGTACAAGAAGCTGACCGATGCCGAGCCGAAGGTCATTTTCGGTGGACGTTTGGGTGAGTACAAGTACTACGATATGGATCAGGTCATTGCCGCAGCTTTGAAAAGGTGTGACAGCGAGTTTTAAGGAGAATAGAAACAATGGCAAATGCGGAAAATCGACTGACATATATGGATATAGCAAAAGGTATAGGAATTGTCTGCGTGATAGTGGGACATATGAATGATAGGTTTATTCAACAAATTGTGTTCTCGTTTCATATGCCATTGTTTTTTATAATAAGCGGTTTCTTCTTACCATCTAAGATTACCCCAAATGAACTGTTGGCGAAAAGAGTAAAGCAACTGTTGCCACCGTATATTGCAACATCGATTGCAATTGTATTGATGAGTTGTTTTAAAAATCTGATTGGCATTTTAATACATAGAAAAACAGTTCTAGATTTAGTGCGCGATGTATGCAAATGGATATATGCGGCCTTTTACGGAGCGGGATCGAATCATGTAACACCCTTCCGTGTCATTCAAATCGGAGCAATATGGTTCCTCTTGGCCACCATTGTGAGTAACTATTTGGTTGCTAAAGCAGTTAAAACTAAATATCCGACTCTATTCATTGTAGCTATTGCACTTGTTGGATATTACACATCCAAGATTGTTTGGCTTCCGTGGAGTATACAGGCTGGTATGACGGCAGCTACTTTTGTTTATATGGGTGTTATACTAAAAAGATACAATTGCATTGCTACAGAAAACATAGAACATTTTGCAACGGCCTTTGCCTTTTGGATTACGGAAATAATACATGGTTGGCCGTGTATAGGTGTGGTGGAAAACCAATATCCCAATGGAGCATTTGACTTTATCGGAGGGGGGCAGGTGCTGTTTGCGTAATATGGATTGTAAAATATATAGATGAGCATATGAATATGCCCATTATTTCAAGGGGATTATCGTGGATGGGAAGAAATTCAATGGAAATGCTATGCTTGCATCTCTTTGAACTCAACATGATTCCATGGGATAAAGTGCTTAATTTTTTTGGCGTTAAAAACAATATATTTATTTTGATTTTTACTTGTAAAATGCTATGGGCAGTGGTAGGAACAGTTTTAATTGAGAAAATCAAAAAGCACTTACAACAGAAGGAGAATAAATGCCTAGCATAAGACGAAATTTTGTTTACAAATTACTGTATGAAATATTGGCTCTTGCAGCACCCCTTATTACGGCTCCGTATGTATCACGCGTTCTTGGCGCTGAAGGCGTTGGAATATATAGCTATTCTCAGTCATGCATAGCGTATTTTACTATGTTTGCGGTTTTGGGAACAAACATATATGGTATGCGTGAGATTGCTCGCTGTAGAGACGATAAAACCGTATATTCTAAAACATTTTGGGAAATCGAAATACTTACAGTGATTACTTCTACAGTTTGCGTGATACTGTGGGTGGGAATAACCATACAATCAACAGAGTATAAGCCTTATTTTCTTGCTCTTGTGCCAACATTGTTTGCATCAATGTTTGACATCTCGTGGTTTTATACAGGACAGGAAGCAGTTGGATATACCGTTTTTTGGAATGCAATTTGCAGAATTGCAGGTGTTGTTTTAATATTCAGCTTTATTAAAAGTAAAGATGACGTGGTGGCATACATCATGCTGAATTCCCTTATTTTAATGTTTGGCAATTTGTCAATGTGGATTTTTTTGCCAAAATTCTTGGTAAGAGTTAGCGTAAAATCCCTTCGGATTTGGCACCACTTTAAGGAAACACTGATTTATTTTATTCCGACGATTGCAACATCGATTTATACAGTGCTAGATAAGACTTTAATAGGGTTGATAACAAATGATGCTTATCAAAACGGTTTCTATGAGCAGGCAACAAAAATTATCAATATAGCAAAAACGGCTTCATTTGTAGCACTTAATAGCGTAATGGGCGCGAGACTGGCTTATCTATTTGCTGAAAATAAAATCGAAGAGGCAAAGAGCAAAATCAAGACGGCCATGAATATGATTCTGCTTCTTACAATAGGATCGATGTTCGGAGTCATTGCGATTGCGTCTGATTTTGTTCCTGTTTTCTTTGGCGAAGGCTACGAACCTGTTATAGATTTACTTTATCTGATGGCTCCGCTGATCGTTATCATCGGTATCAGTAATTGCATCGGAACCCAATATTACACGCCAATAGGAAAAACAAAGACTGCCTCTTTATATATGATTGCAGGCAGTGTTGTTAATTTGATTCTTAACATACTATTTATTCCAGTGCTGGGCGCTAAGGGAGCTGTTATTGGGTCAATTGGCGCGGAAGCAGTTATTACCATGTTGTTTGTGCACTTTGATGAAAGGTACATAACATGGAAGTATCTGCTTATGATTGGTTACAAAAAAGTAATTGCAGGATTATTGATGTTGTTGATGATTCGCACTATGTCTTTGAACTTGAAACTTTCAGGGATTGTGCTGGTGTGTGTACAAGTTATTGTTGGAATCTTGACATATTTTCTTGTGTTACTTTTGCTACGAGATAGTATGATTCAAAGATTTGTAACTGAATTGCTTAATAGGATGAAAGGTTATAAGAAATGATACAAGTTATTATTCCAACATATAATAGAGAACTTTGTATACGCTATTTAATTGAACAGTCAATCGAACCATATAGAGGAACCCTTTTTAGATTTTTGATATTAGACAGTAGCACAAGTGATGATACAGAAATGCTGTGCAAACAATTGAATCATTGCAAACAATTTGAGTATCGACGTATTGCATCTGACGTGCAGCCTGATGATAAAGTAGTTGATGCGATTATGCACTGTTCAGATGATTACTATTGGCTTTTGGGTGATGGAAATCTTGTGAATTTTAATGGAATTGAGCGGATTTTGTTATCTGCGAATTACAAGAAATACGATGTTTTAGAGATAGATTCACTTGAAAGTAAGCGAAATCTAATTCGTAGATCTGAGCATTTTATCGAGAGAAGCAATTTGATAAGCTATATAGCCACTAATTTTACTTACTTGACATACTGGGGATCATCAATAATAAATACGACCCGTGCAAAGGATTGTTTCCTTAATGGCTGCATGGATAAGTATCGGCAAGATATTTTATCTTGGTGGAGTGCGTGTCTTATTTGTGAAATGATAAATACAGATGATGCTAACGGTGTTAGAACAAAGACTGGAACGCTCTATACAAAAGCCTTTAGAGGAAATCCGGGCAAAAAAGATCGCAGCTGGGCTAACGGCGAAAAATATTTCTTGACGACATTTGAAGTGTTCAACCGTGATATTGAGCTTCTACCCGAGATGTTTTCTTCCGTAAAAAAAGACATTATCAAAAACTTCAGAGATGACTTGCTAGTATCTAAAAAGTATTTACTTCAACTGAAACTAGGTGGAGTACTGTCTACTCAATATGTAAAAAAGTATAAAAAAGAGATTCAAATTGTAAAGGGATACTACCTCTATATGCTACTGCTGTCGTTGACACCAAATGCATTACTTGTTGGTTTACAAAAAGTTTATAGAATTGGGAAGAAGGTTACAAAATGAAAGCTGTAATATTAGCCGGTGGCTTCGGTACCCGGATTTCCGAAGAATCACACCTTAAACCGAAACCGATGATTGAAATCGGTGAAAAGCCTATTCTCTGGCATATCATGAAGGAGTACTCCTACTATGGGGTAAATGAATTCATCATCTGTGCTGGATATAAACAGCATGTAATCAAGGAATGGTTTGCTGACTATTTCATCCATACTTCAGATATCACGTTTGATTTCACAAAAGGCAATGAGATGATTGTGCATAATAAGCACGCCGAGCCTTGGAAGGTAACTGTCGTGGATACGGGGTTGAATACACAGACGGGGGGCAGAATCAAGCGTGTTAAAGATTATGTGGGTGATGAAACCTTTATGGTTACATACGGTGATGCAGTGAGTGATGTGAATATCCCGGAACTGCTGGCTTATCACAAGACACATGGGAAAATTGGCACAATGTCTATGTACAATTTCGGTCAGTCAAAGGGCGTTGTAGATATCGGGACAGATGGAAATATCAAAGCCTTCCGGGAAAAATCTGATTTTGATGGTGATTTAATTAATATTGGCTATATGGTATTTGAGCCGAAACTTTTTGATTACATTGCCGGTGATGATACTATATTCGAAAAAGAACCGCTCTGTGAGTTGGTCAAAGAGAACCAGCTGGCAGGATATGTTCATAAGGGCTTTTGGCAGTGCATGGATACCTTGCGTGAAAAGCAACAGCTTGAAAAACTCTGGGCATCTGGGAAAGCACCTTGGAAACTGTGGGAGGATTAAAGATGCAGGGAAAGTTTGATCCTGAATTTTATAAGGGCAAGCGTGTCTTGGTGACCGGACATACGGGCTTTAAGGGCTCTTGGCTCTGTAAAATTCTTGCAAATGCAGGCGCAGAGGTCACCGGTTACTCTTTGAATCCACCTACGAATCCTTCGCTGTTTAAGATCGCAGGGATCGACAAGGAAATTTGTTCGGTGATTGGTGATATCCGCGATTTTGACGCGCTGAAGGTCGCTTTCGATGAAGCGCAGCCAGAGATCGTTTTGCATCTGGCGGCACAGCCTATTGTGCGCGACAGTTACAAGGACCCGCATTATACATACGAAACCAATGT
>JAIIAN010000063.1 GCA_022717655.1 Bacillota bacterium
ATACTGTTGAGTTTGGATCGGAAGAATTAAGTACAGCAATTCCCTCTTCTGGAAATGCCTCCTGCATTGCAGGGTCATCTTCTGAAATCGGAGAATCTCCATATTTTTCTTCGATTTGTTCTTCTGTAATATAAGAATAAGAACGGGTATCGGTACCGGCAGAGATACTTTGCTCTGCTGTCTGGGTAGAAACTTCAGATGTCTGGTCTGGAATAACTGGTGCATTGACATCAAAGTTCTGGATTAAAATACTTCCTACTTCATTTGCTGCTTCAATTGCTTTATCGTAGACATAAAGGTTATCAAATAATAGTCCTGGTGAAGTGATGTATTCATCTTTGTATTCCATTAGATAAACTCTTTTCGGATGAAATTCTCGAATGACTTCATCAGCAGAACCAATGTGGTCGCTGTGAGGGTGTGTTCCAAGATAGAAATCAAAATTTTCTTGTGTGACACCAACACTGTGCATGTAGTCAAGTACTTGTTGTTCATACCCAGAGTCTGTAACAATATTACTTCTTAAAGGATAGCGGGGGTCACTGCCATCAGGGTAATCACTATCCTCTCCGGAATCAACCATTCCAAAGTGTCCATTGCTTTCAAGCAGGATGGCATCACTGTTTCCTGGAAGAGTGATAAAATGAATTTTTGAATAAGAAACTTCCGGTTCCTCTTCGCCGTCCTCTTTTTCAGATGAATCCGGATTTTGGGTCTCACCAGAAGAATCGGAATCATCTGGATTTTGAGTCTCACCAGAAGAATCGGAATCATCTGGATTTTGAGTTTCTCCAGAAGAATCCGAAGCACCCGATGAATTTGACGAGTCTGGATTCTCATTGCTTCCAGACGAATTGGAAGCATTTGGGGTTTCCAATTCATCCGCAGAGGATGCTTTCTGGGAATCAGAGGTATCTTCTGAAGGGTTTGAAAAATCGGCAGATTCTAAAATGGAACTGCCAGAAACAGAGGATGCAGAAACCGGAACAGAACCAAAGATAGTTGTTGTGCCAAGGAGCAGTGCCAGAAATCTGGCAAAATAAGGTTTGTTTTTGTGCATAGATAATATCCTTTCTATAATATATTTACATGTTAGGCTTTGTTTTTGCGTCTTATTCTGCTATTATAAGCTATTTTTTGTCGGAAATTCAATAGTTATATAGAATTTGAAGAAAGAAACAGATTCTGGCATTTGCTTTTATACAGGAAATATAGTAAGATACTTCGAGAGTAGTTTAACTGCAAGAATAGAAAGAGCAGGAAATGGAGGTTTAAGATGCAGGAAATTATAGATATTGCTGAATTAAAAGAGATACAGCTTGGAATCTTAAGAAAAATAGATGAACTGTGTAAGGCACATCATCTGAAATACTTTATGTCTGATGGAACTTTGCTTGGCGCAGTTCGGCATAAAGGATATATTCCGTGGGATGATGACCTTGATATCTGGATGCCAAGAAAAGACTATGAAAAATTAGAACAAATTATGAATCAGGAAGATTCCTGCTATAAAGTAGTCAATCATAAAAATACAAAGGGATATATTTATGCCTTTGGAAAGGCAGTCGATACACGTACAATTTTAAAAGAAAATATCGAGGTCAACTGTCCGATGGGAATCTATGTGGATATTTTTCCTTACGATGGACTCCCAGGAGAGAAAAAAGAAGATTATATCAAACATGTCAGAAAATGTCTGTATCTGGAGAAACAGCGTTACAGAGGCTTTCAGAGTTTTAAAGGCGTAAAAGGAAATCATACCACAGGCAATGCGAAGCGGTTTGTATTTTGGGCTGTCAGAAGACTGATTGGCGGAATGAACTTTATCCGTATGGTAGACCATTTAAGCCAGAAATATCCGGTAGAGGGTGCAAAATATGTGGGCTGTCTGGTCGGTGGCTATAAAGAAAAAGATATGATGCCGGCTGAAATCTTTTCAGAGGCAGTCGAGCTGGAATTTGAGGGCGAATATTTCCGTGCGCCAAAAGGATATGATACTTATCTTACAATTGAATATGGCGATTATATGACACTTCCGCCAGTAGAACAACGTGTCACGCATCATGATTTTAAAGCATGGTGGAAAACCGAATAAGGAGAATTAACGTGAAGAATCTTTGGAAATTTGTCAAAACTTCAGGTATCTATTTTATAGGTACGGTGTTACATAAATTGATTACGTTCTTCCTGCTTCCGATTTATACCAAGTATATCGATAAAGCAGACCTTGGAACGTATGACCTTGCAACTGCTTATATTAACTTCTTGTGTTCGATTCTGTTTCTGGATATCTGGAGCGGAATCATGCGTTTTGCATTTGAATATGAAGGAGAAGAGCGGAAAAAGCCGATTACCAGTGGAATTGCGATTTTCACCGGTTCTACGGTACTTTATACCATCGTGTTATTCGGAGCAGGATGTATCTTTGATATCAAATATCTGCCACTTATCTATCTGTATGGTATTATGATGAACATTCAGACTTTAGTTGGATATCTTGCAAGAACTTATGGAAAAAATGCGCTGTATACCACATCCGGTCTGGTCAGTTCTTTTGTGACGGTAGCATGTAATATTTTGTTTATCGTCTATTTTCGTATGGATTACAGCGCACTGTTTATCTCTGCCTGTATCGGATATCTGGTGAATATCGTAGTGCTCGGCTGGGGAATCAAACTGCCGAAACTGATTTCCATTTCAGCCTTTGATAAAGATTTATTTAAACGGATGCTGATTTTTTCACTGCCTCTGTGTATGAACTCTGTGGCATACTGGTTCTTGACTTCTTATAACCGTGTTGCAATTTCAAATGTCTTATCGGTCAGTGAAAATGGTCTGTATTCGATTGCTGGAAGATTTTCTTCGTTTATTACGTTGTTTACAACCTGTTTTAATATGGCATGGCAGGAAATGTCTTATTCAAGAGAAGCACAGAAACAGTCCAATCAGGGAGAATTTTATACAACCGCATTAAACTCTTATATTAAATTTTTATGTATGGGACTTTTGATGCTGATTCCTGCAATCTCGGTTATCTTCCCGATTATGATTAATGAATCCTATGCCGATGCAAAACAGTTAGTGCCATATTATCTGCTTGCGACGATTGTTTCCTGTATCAGTAGTTTCTTTGGAAATATCTTTACTGCAATTAAGAAAAATAATGTATTGTTTTATACAACAGTTGGAGGAAGTGTGGTAAACGTAATCAGCGTGCATCTGTTGTTACCGCTTGTTGGAGTGCAGGGAGCAAGTATTGCGCTGTTTTTAGGATTTATAGTAAACAATACCGTTCGTGCTTATCTGCTGAAAAAAGAAATTCATGTTTCTATTGATTTAAAATTTATTATCGTATGGGCGATTGTCTATATTGGAGTAAGTTATATTTATCTGCATGCAAATGCGGTCATTAATATTTTAACTGTTTTTGCTGGAGGACTTTTGACTTTATTTGTATTTCGTAAGGAATTAAAGGAAATTTTAGGCACGATAAAAAACAGATAAATGAAGTAAATGTTGAATCTTCTTGAACAAAATGTTAAGATGAGTGTTAAGAGACTAAGAATGTAAGAGGTGGATAAATGAAAGGGGTAAAAAGAGAACAGTTCCGACGGTTGGTCAGAAGTATTGCTGTAATGATTATTCTGGTGCTTGAATCTTTTATTTTTTATCATGTCTGGAATGAATATTACAGCAAAGGACTTTGGATTGAGCCATTCTATGCAAAAGGAAACATTTTCATTGTATTGGTGTATGCGGCATTTATGCTGTTGTTTTTATATATTTATGGTGGATTTAAAATTGGTTACATCAAAAGAGGCAATCTGATTTATTCACAGGCATTGTCCGGACTTTGTGCCAATGCGATTATGTATCTTCAGATTGTGCTGTTATACCGCCGTCTGCCGGATATCCGTCCACTGCTTGTGATGACTCTGGCAGATTTGGTTGTGATTGCAATCTGTTCCTATATTTTTGATAAGCTGTTTAGTTATATTTTTCCACCAAGAGACATGTTGATGATTTATGGAGAATATCCGGTGGAAAAACTGGGTGGAAAAATTGCAACCAGAAAAGATAAATTCCGTATTAAAGAACGAATTTCTGTAGAGGAAGATTTTGAAACCATCCAGAAAAAAATTCTGGAATATGAAAATGGCGGTGTGCTCTTAGGAGATATCCATTCTTCTGACAGAAATCAGATTTTAAAATTCTGCTATGCACATTCGATTCGTGTGTATCTGACTCCAAAGGTTTCAGATATCATTGTAAGAAATGGAGAAGCCCTTCATTTATTTGATACTCCGCTTGTGCTCTGTCGAAATTATGGATTAAATATCGGTCAGCGTTTTGCAAAGCGGACACTGGATTTGGTAGTTTCTGTTTTAATGTTTATTGTGGCATCTCCGTTTATGCTGGTGACTGCGATTGCAATCAAGGCTTACGACAAAGGACCGGTTTTATTTAAACAGAAACGTTTGACGATTGACGGAAAAGAATTTTATGTATATAAATTCAGAAGTATGATTGTGGATGCAGAAAAAGATGGTGTGGCACGTCTTGCAAAAGCAGGGGACAGCAGAATTACACCAGTTGGAAAAGTAATTCGTGCAACACGCTTGGATGAACTTCCACAGCTTTTAAATATCATTAAAGGTGATATGAGTCTGGTCGGACCAAGACCGGAGCGTCCGGAGATTGCAAAAGAATACGAAAAAGAAATTCCGGAATTTGCTTTCCGATTAAAAGTAAAGGCAGGACTGACTGGTTATGCCCAGATTTACGGAAAGTATAACACCACAGCTTATGACAAATTAAAATTAGATATGATGTACATTGAAAGTTATTCGTTTATCAATGACTTGAAATTAATTTTATCTACCTTTAAAATTATGTTTATGAAAGAAAGCACCGAGGGCATGGAAGGGGAAGAGACAATCGCCTTAAGCCACCAGCCTAAGGAAGAGAAGAAAAATGATTAGTATTATTGTTCCGGTGTATAACCGTGAAAATAAAGTAGGAAGCTGTATTGCGAGTATTTTAAATCAGACTTACACCGATTTGGAATTGATTTTAGTCGATGACGGTTCAACGGATAACAGTGTGGCAGTCTGTGAGGAATATGCAAAACAGGATAAGAGAATCCGTATCATTCAAAAAGAAAATGGTGGAGTCAGCAGTGCGAGAAATTGTGGAATCAAAGAGGCAAGAGGAGAATACGTACAGTTTGTCGATTCGGATGATACCATTGATAAAGAAATGACGCAGAAACTTTATGAGACCATACAGAAAACTTGTGCAGACGAAGTAATTTGTGGATTTTTTGAAATTCATAGTAAGGCAATGGAGAATGTAATTCGCATCCCTCAAAAAGAGTGTGTAACAGCGGTATCAAATATGGAAATTGAAGTAGAACATTTAATTCAGAACTGTTTGATTCAGTCCTGCTGGAATAAACTATATCGGAAAGAAAAAATTAAAGAGTTTTTTTCAGAAGATTATAGTTATGGAGAGGATTTATTATTTAATCTTGCCTATTTAAAAAATATTGAAACGGTCGCCTTTATTCCGAAAGCATATTATGAATATGACTGTCGTGGAGAGTCGATTACTTCTTCTTATCGAAAAGATGAGATTGAGATACGAATTCATTTAATGCAGGAAGTGCTCGCATTTAGCGAAGCGTATCTGGAAGGAACACAGGTGGTGCGTGAATTTGCGGATAAGACTATGCGGGCAGTTATTTACAGTCTATTTGATATTTATCAGGATGAACGGCTTTCCAAACAGAAAAGAAAACAGAAAATACTTGGTTATTTAAAAAATCAGACCGTTCAAAAGGCAAGCAGAGTCTGTCAGCTTGGAAACAGACAGCAGAGATTTTGTAATCTTTTGATTCAAAAACAGCAGGGAGGTTTCTTACTCTTTTTGTTTGCGCTGAAGGAAAAATTACATCTGTATTAAGAAATGGATTAAAAAGAAAAACGGAGAATTGGGAAATGGCAGAATATAGTGTTTTAATGTCTGTGTATGCAAAAGAAAATCCGGAATATTTAAGAGAAAGTATTGAAAGTATTTGGAATCAGACGGTTAAAACGAATGATTTTTGGGTGGTATGTGATGGACCTCTGACAAAGGAGCTGGATGCAGTATTAGAAGAAAATCAGAAAGCTCATAAAGAGGTCTTTCATCTTTTACGATTAAAAGAAAATGTGGGATTGGGACGTGCTTTAAATGAAGGTTTAAAGTGCTGTAAAAATGAAGCAGTTGCAAGAATGGATTCCGATGATATTGCATGGAAAGACCGCTGTGAAAAACAGCTTCGTGTGTTAGAAGAAGGAATTGACATTGTAAGCGGTACGGTAGTAGAATTTGAGAAAGACATTTTGCATTGTAAAGCAAAGAGAACCCTTCCGTTATCAAAGGAAGAAATCTTGAAATTTGCAGGAAGAAGAAATCCGTTCAATCATCCATGTGTCATGTATCGCAAAGAAGCAGTGGAAAAAGCAGGAGGATATCAGCATTTTTATCTGTTTGAGGATTATTATCTCTGGGCGAGAATGTTGCTTTTAGGTGTTGAGGCGAGAAATCTTCCGGATACCCTTCTTTACATGCGTGCTGGAACGGGAATGTACAAACGAAGAGGTGGCTGGAAATATGTAAAATCAATGTTACATTTCCGGCTTTTTTTGTGGAAAAGCGGACTGAGCAGTTTTTCAGATTTTATGGTGTGTGCAGGAGGACAGATGATGATTTGTCTGATTCCAAACCGCTTAAGAGAACTGTTTTATAAAAAATTTCTTAGAAAATAAAATGTAAAAATAGAGAGTAGCTTATGAGTAGATTTTTAGAAAAACTGGAATTTGTCAAACCGGCGGACCTTGTTTCAGGGCTTAAGATGCTGGTTTCGATTCCTTATGCAGTCTGTCTGAAAAAGAAGAGAAAACAGATGTGGCTGATTTGCGAAGAATATAATGAGGCCAGAGACAATGGCTACTGGCTTTATAAATATATCAGAGAATCGCATCCCGAGCAGGATGTGGTGTATGCGATTAATAAAAAATCCGTAGATTATGAAAAAATTAAAGATTTGGGAGAAGTGATTCAATACGGCTCAATCAAACACTGGGCGTATTATCTGGCAGCTTCGATTAATATCAGCTCCCAAAAAGGTGGAAAACCCAATGCGGCAGTCTGCTATTTATTAGAAGTCTATGGAATCTTAAAAAATACCAGAGTATTTTTACAGCACGGCGTCATTGAAAATGACCTGCCGTTTTTACATTATGAAAATACGAAGATGCGGATGTTTATCACAACTGCGCCAAGGGAGCATCAGTTTATCTGTGAGAAATTTGGTTATCCGGATGGATGGGTTAAATGTGTCGGAATTGCAAGACTCGATGGTCTGCATGATGCAAAAGTAAAGAAAAATCAGATTCTGGTCATGCCGACGTGGAGAAAATGGATTTCTGTTCCAAGTTCCGTTTCGGCAACCTTAGATGATATGAGCAGTTTTGAGGCAACCGAATACTGCAGGCGCTGGATGGAAGTCTTAAGAAGCAGTGAAATTGAAGAATGGCTTGCAAAAGCTGGTATGGAACTGGTCTTTTATCCGCACAGAAATATGCAGAAATTCATCTCGTTTTTTAAGACAGAGAGCAAACATGTAAAGATTGCAGACTGGGAACACTATGATGTCCAGCAGTTACTAAAAGAATCTGCATTTTTGATTACGGATTATTCGAGTATTTTTAATGACTTTGCATATATGAGAAAACCGATGATTTATTATCAGTTTGACAATGAAAAATTTAGAAAAGCACAGTATGAAGAAGGATATTTCTCTTTTAAAGAAGATGGATTTGGTCCGGTATGTGAAACGTTTGAAGAGCTAAAAACGGCATTGAAACGTGCGATTGATGAAAACTTGGAAAATCCGGAAGTGTATCTAAAACGAGAGAAAGAATTCTTTACACTTTGGGATACCGATAATTGCAAGCGAAATTATGAAGAAATTAAAAAACTGCAGGAGAGTCTTTAAAATATGAATATTTTAATTGAAGGAATGTCAAGACAGCTTGGCGGAATGGAAGTCTTTATGATGTCTATTTATCGTAGACTTAGTAAGAAAGGCTATCATTTTGATTTTATTGCCTATGACGATAAAATTGTATTTGAAGAAGAATTAATAAAGAATGGTTCTAAAGTATTCCATATAACACCACGCTCGAAGAGCTTGATAAAACTGAAGAAAGAATTAAATCAGGTTTTTAAAGAATATGATTATCAGGTATTTTGGACCAATAAAACAAGTGTCAGTAATATTGAGGCAGTAAAAGCGGCAAAGAAAAATCGAGTGCCACTTCGGATTGTGTATTCACATTTGTCGGAAAACAGGGGAACAAAATTTACCTGGATGATGCATGTAAAAAACAGAAAAAGTCTGAAAAAATATGCAAATCAATTTATGGCATGCTCAGAAGGTGCTGCAAAATGGATGTTTGGAAAAGAATCCGATCAAGCAGAAGTGATTTTAAATGGAATTGATGTCAGAGAATATGCGTATTCTCCGCAAAAAGAAAAAGAGATGCGGGAAAAACTAAAACTTGGTGAAGCTCCTGTAATTGGTAATGTTGGAAGATTTTCAAAAGAAAAAAATCATGACTTTTTATTCCTGATTTTTAAAGAAATTTTAAAAGCACGGCCAGATGCAATTTTAGTACTTTGTGGAGATGGACAAAGAAGAGAAGAATTAGAAGAGCAGGCAAAACAGCTTTCTATCTATGAACAGATACGATTCTTGGGAATACGCAGAGATATTCCCGATGTTTTACAGGTTATGAATGTATTTGTATTTCCGTCTGTATTGGAAGGATACCCGATTTCGCTGGTGGAATCGCAGGCAGCAGGAATTCCTACCTTTGCAGCGAAAGAGACGGTACCATTAGAGATGGGAATAACCAGTCAGATGAAATTCTTATCTCTAGAAGATTCGCCGAATGTTTGGGCAGAGGCGGCACTGAAAGAACTAAAGAAAGAAAAAAAATCTGAAACAGATAAATTACTTGAAAGCGACAGCAGTATAGACAAAATGCTTGAAAAAATAGAGAAAACGATTCAAATGGGAGTAAAGAAGTATGGAAATTGATTTAGTAATTCCATGGGTGGATGGCAATGACCCGAAATGGCTTGATGAAAAGAGAGCCTGTTTAAAGGAAGAAAAAGGAGATGGACGTGCAAACCGTTTCCGTGAATGGGATAATCTGGAATATCTGTTTCGCGGGATTGAAAAAAATCTTCCGTGGATTCGTAAGATTCATTTTATTACCTGGGGTCATGTTCCAAAGTGGATGAATGTGAAGCATCCAAAGTTAAATATTGTAAAACATACAGATTACATTCCAAAAGAGTATCTTCCTACATATAATGCAAATACAATAGAAATGAACATTCATCGTATACCTGGATTGGCAGAACATTTTATTTATGCTAATGATGATACTTTTTTTGTAAAACCAATCAGTCAGGAAGACTTTTTTAAAAACGGTCTTCCATGCGACTGTCCTCTTGAACGTGTGCATGTCTTTAAAAGAGGTGGAATTGACCATATTGTTGCAAACGATTTGGAATTATTAAATGACCACTTTTTGAAAAAAGACACTTTGAAAAAATACCGCAAGAAATGGTTTTCCTTAAATTACAAACGATTGTTATTAAAAAATATTTATATGCTAGGGATCAGACAGTTTCCCGGATTTGTAAATCCTCATATTCCGCTTTCATATTTAAAGAGTACATTTGAGGAAGTCTGGGAGAAAGAACCGAAAGTATTGGATGAAACCTGTAAACATAAATTGAGAAATAACATGGATGTTAATCAGTGGCTGTGTCGTTACTGGCAGTTTGCCAAAGGACAGTTCGAGCCTGGAAACCCTTATATTGGAAAATTTTATTCGATTGGAAAAGACGATGAACTCATTGAACAGGCATTGAAGACAAAACAATATAAAATGTTATGCTTAAGTGACGATAAACCGGAACTTGATTTTGAAAAAGAAAAAGAATGGCTCAAAGTCTTATTACAGTTTTATTTTCCGGAAAAATCTTCGTTTGAAAAATAGGGCAGGCTCAAAGTAAAGTATTTACGATTGAGTGTGTATTAAGAAAGGACAAGTTATAGATTATGAAACTCGATATACGAAAGATGATAAGCGACCCGTTTTGGTTTGCCATGTATATGCTTTTAATCGCTTATCTTGGAGCACCGGCATTTTTGAAGATTCATCTTGGACTATTCAGAAAAGCAGGTCTGGTATGGGGAGCGGTTTTGCTTGCCATCTTTTTGATAAAAAACTACAGAGCTTATCTGGAAAATAAATTTGCACTGGTCTTGTTTTTGTTCTGTGTTGCAAACGGAATCACGATACTTGTAAACTGGAGAACCAAATTAAGCAGCAATATTTTTACTTTTGGTTATATGACCACTTCACTGCTTTTAGTTTTTAATATGTACTGGCAGAAAGAGGAAGAGGAAGAGGAAGTGGAAAAGAAAATAAAAATCTTTTCCTGGATGAATGTGATTATGCCGCTTATTTATGCCTCAATTGCATTAATTACATTTTTACTTTCCGTTCAAGTGTGCTATGAACTTCCGAATGGATATCAGTATCTTGGAATGTTTGAAAATCGTCTATGGGGCTTATTCAACCCGAACACCGGTGGAATGATGGCGGTGATTTCCATGGCATTTTCTCTTTATCTGATAAACAAGTCAGTACAAAAGAAAAAACTTCTGATTGCAAATATTGTAATTCAATATCTGTATCTGATTTTAACACAGTCAAGAAGTGCTTATGGAGCATTTATCTTTTTTATTCTGATTGTAATTGGATTTGTCTGGGTCAAAAGAGAAAATCTGTTCACAAAAGATATCAAAACCTGCACAAAGAGTCTTTTAAAAGCGGTAATTATTTTTGTGTGCGTGCTGGCACTTTCTCCGCTTGTAAAACATACGATTGTATGGATTCCAAATATAGTAGATAAGGCAGAGGGGGAAAATGTACAAAGAACAGAACTTGTAAGAACAGAGGAATTTTTAGAAGATGATGATGCAAATAGTGTTAGTAATGGACGAGTAGAAATCTGGAAATCGGGATTAAAAGTCTGGAAAAATTCTCCTGTATTTGGTGCAGGTGCAAACTGCATTTATGAATATGCGAAGAGGGATTTGGACAAAGGAACGGCACAGGCACTTCATAATGGAGGACTTCATAATGTTTATGTGACAACACTGGTGGCATCAGGAGTCGTGGGACTTGGAATTTTGGCAGTCTTTTTAATCATGGTATTTGTACGGTTTGCAAAAGCACTGTTTTTAAAACAGGAGACTTCAGCGTTTATTTTGATGGGACTTTGTGGGGGAATTTTAATTTCGGATTTTATGGAATCAAGAATTTTATATGCAAATTCAAGTGTTCATTATATTTTCTGGATGACAATGGCATATCTGTGCTGTAAAATAAATGATATCAAGAAAAAACAGTCATAAAGAAATCAAAAATAGAGAAGAAAAGTTAAAATAAAAGAGAAAGGATATGACCGGATGGGGAAAGTTAGACGATGGATGTTGGTACTTTGTGCAGCTTTTATGGTGCTGAGTACACAGTCTGTGTATGCGGATGATACGCAAGATTCTCTCGATGGCTACTGGTCAAAAGTAGATGAGGAAACTTATCAATATTTATTATGGGATGGAACTGTAATTACAGACCAGTGGGCAAAAATTGAGGATGAATGGTACTTTTTTGATGAAAATGGAGTCATGCAAAGGGGATGGCTTTGGAAAAGTGGCGGATGGTACTATCTGGATGAAGAAACCGGTGCAATGCAGAAAGGCTGGATTAAAATCGAGAAAGATGAGTATTTTTTAAGTGAGACAAGTGGAAGAATGAAAAAAGGTTGGGTTTATTGGAATAAAAAGTGGTATTTACTAGAAAAAAATGGTTGTCTTGTAAAAAATAAGGAATACTATTTTATGGGACAAAAGTTTTATTTTAATAAATCAGGAGAATGGGTAAAAGATTAGATGGAAGTTGTATCAATTGTAAAAATGATACTGTTCACAGTGGCATTTTGGTTGTTTTTGATTGTCTTAGGATTTCATACACCGGCAAAGCGGACGAAAAAAATTACAGAACTGCTTATGGGTGGAATGATATTATTTTTCTTTTTATTTGAAATATTGGCTCTGTGTGCAGTTTTCTTTCAATGGAAATTTCATATGCTCTACTGGCTAGTACTGGGAATTTCGGCAGTGCTGTTTGTCGTTTCAATTGTTCAAAATTGGAATTTTGTCATGAAATTAATCTGGTTTAAGAAGCAGGAAGCAAAGAAACAAAAAGGAAGCAGACTTTGGTATTTTCCGGCTGTTTTATTGATTGTAGTTCAGATGTATGCAGGAATTTTTTATACGCATATTGATGATGATGATGCCTTTTATGTTGCAACAGCGTCAACAACACTTGAGACCGATACGGTGTTTCAATATAATGCGTATACGGGAGAGGAGTATGAATCGCTTCCAAGTCGTTATGTGCTGTCACCATTTCCAATTTTTGAAGCAGGTTTAAGCAAGCTTTATGGTGTACCATCAACTGTTTTGGCACATACGGGGATGTTTTTGATTTTTCTTCCGGTTGCTTATTTTGTCTATGACTTGTTTGGCAGTTTCTTTTGGAAAAATAAGAGAAAAGAGAGAGGATTATTCCTGCTATTTCTGGCGTGGATGAATGTGTTTGGATATTATTCCGTTTATACGATGTCTACTTTTTTGCTGATTCGTATCTGGCAGGGAAAAGCGGTGCTCGCAGCCATTATTCTTCCATTATTATTTTATTACTTGATGTGTGCTTATAAAAATGAATATCAAACGCAGAATATTGTTTTGATTTTTCTGACGACTGGTGCAGCAGCATTAACTTCTTCAATGGGAATTTTCTTAGCACCGATTATGGTGGTGCTAGGTGCTTTTTCTGGAATAATATGTACAAAAAAATTAGAAGTTAGCATTCGCCTGTTAATAGGTTGCATTCCTTGTATTGTATTAGCCGGGATTTATTTGGGTTTAAGATAAGAATTGGGGTCATGAGATGAGTGAAACATTTGAGTTAGAGAAGTTTTTCTGGACACATTATAATGGAAAAGGAATTTATCTTTATATATTTTTAGGTTGTATATTTTTACTGATATTACTGAGAAAAAAGAAGAAATATAATTTCTATTTGTTTTGGTATTGTATAGGAGGATTGATTTTATATTGGTTTCCGTATACAGCTAAAATAATTATGGAACAGATAATTGGAAGGACAGTATATTGGAGAATGTTTTGGCTACTTCCGGTTGTATTTGTGATTGGTTATTTGTTAGTGTGCTGTATAACTAAAATTAAAAGTAATAGTTTAGTTATACTGACAACAGGCTTAATATTGGTTGGTCTTGCTTTAAGTGGAAAGTTTGTTTATAATGGAGATGTGTTTTATAAATCTACAAATTATTATAAGCTGCCTCAGACGGTGCTTGGAATTTGTGATGCTATAAAAGAAGATGCGGAAGGAGAAAAGATAAAAGCAATTTTTCCAGATGAATTGGTTTCTTATGTAAGACAATATAATCCTTCAATATATTTACTTTATGGAAGGGATGCAGGAAAAGATGGAAAAACTGATACAATGGAGGCCGCAATAGTATATGAGATTTTGAATAATCCCGAACAAGATAGAGAAACTTTTGAAGAAGGAATTCGTTTATCTGAATGCAATTATTTAGTAGTGAATGATTCGAGTAGTATTAGTTTTTTGGCTGAACATATTTATGAAAGAATACAAAAAATAGATAATTATTCTATTTATAAGATTAATGAGAGAGAATGAAAAGAAAAGTAGTAGGAGATTTTATTTCTTTGAAAAGAGGAATGAAGAGATGATATCTATAATCAAAGAATTATTTTGTAGATTTAAAGATGCGATTTTTTATTTGATTTTTGGTATATTTACAACACTGGTAAATATAATTTCTTATTGGGTTGGAGCTCATTTGTTATGTTTATCAATTATGTTAAGTACAATGGTTGCATGGTTTTTGGCAGTATTATTTGCTTATTTGACAAATAGAAGTTTAGTATTTCATAGTGAAGCAACAGAAACAGTAGAAATTATTAAGGAGATTCTTTCTTTTTTCTCATGTAGACTGGCAACAGGAATTTTTGATTGGATTTGTATGTTTTTATTTGTAGAAATTTTGAATTTAAATGATTTATTTATGAAAATAATTACTAATATTGGTGTTATAATCTTAAATTATGTTGCAAGCAAATTGATTATTTTTAAGAAAAATAATTGTTAAAATCAATGTGGAAAAAATTTGATAGTCAGACATTGTGACACAGTATGGTATTCATTAATGAAGTAGTAGTAGAAACAAGAATCCTATTGATTTAGCTTTTGGGAGTGTTAGGATATGGATGCAGTAATTGCATCAGCATTAGAACTTTGTGAAAAAGAATTTTTAGAAAAATATTAGATTAGTATTATGAGGATGAAACTAATATGGATAAGATTGCAGTATTGATTCCGTGCTATAATGAGGCACAGACAATAAAAAAAGTTGTGGAAGATTGGAGAAAAGAGTTACCAGAAGCAGTTATATATGTATATGATAATAATTCAACGGATAATACGGCAGAATTGGCAAAAAAAGCGGGAGCAGTTGTAAGACATGAATATATGCAAGGAAAAGGAAATGTTATACGAAGAATGTTTCGAGAAATTGATGCAGAAGCTTATATTATGGTTGATGGAGATGATACATATCCAGCAGAATATGGAAGAAAAATGATAAATTTAGTGCTTGAGAAAAATGTGGATATGGTAGTTGGAGATAGGTTATCGTCTACTTATTTTCAGGAAAATAAAAGACTATTTCATAATTGGGGGAATAGTGTAGTTAGAGCAGCGATAAATTTTTTATTTAAAACAGAAATAAAAGATATTATGACAGGATATCGAGCATTTAGTTATTTGTTTGTAAAATCATTTCCAGTTTTATCAAGAGGTTTTGAAATCGAAACAGAAATGAGTATTCATGCAGTAGATAAAAATATGTATGTAGAAAATGTAGTTATTAATTATAGGGACAGACCAAATGGAAGCGAATCAAAATTAAATACATATTCAGATGGAATCAAAGTTTTAAGAACAATTATGAGATTATTTAGGAATTATAAGCCATTTGCTTTTTTTGGTAGTATTTCGGTTATATTGTCATTATTATCTATAATATTTATTATTCCAGTATTA
>JAIIAN010000327.1 GCA_022717655.1 Bacillota bacterium
GAAATTTCACACTCACGAAGCATTAGAGTAAATTTAACATTTTTTCATATACTTCTTTGTTCTTTTCGATGATTAATGCCAATCGTTCTTTCGCCTGATTTAACTGATGAAAAAGACTTCTTACATCCTGTTTTCCTTTTTCTTTACAGACAGTCGTTCTAAGATAGCCATTCGAATCATAATAATAGGAGTCATCCAGCACCATAATAAGCCGTTCTGCTTCCTTATTTTCGTTTATCTGTCCTTTATTTTCCTGATATTCATAGCCCTGTCGGATATAATCTTTTAACAAATTTTTCGTTTCTTTTTTCTCATTTGCATAGACCACATCCACATGAGGATAATTTCTTGTTCCCTTTTTATCCGGCAGATGCAGGATATTTTGAATAAAAGAAGATAATTCTGCATTGGTACGAATCCGATTGGTCAGATGAAAGCCCTGAATCTGTGGTAGATTTTCAATCCTCTCCATGGCACTTCGGTCCATTTCATCCGGAGAAATCATATCTTCTGAATCACTGGAAAAAATTATCGGTTGATGTTCACTTAACTCTAATAAAATTTCTAATTTTTCTAATGTCAGAAGATGTGTTTCATCGACTAAGATTCCACTATAATTTTTTAACTGTAATTCATGATTTAACTGCTTATCTGAAAGAAAATCAATCCGCTGTAACCTCTCATGTAATAATTTCCATTTTTCTTCAGACTCTCCACAATGAACCATACAGACCCTCTGTTTTTTCGCTGAAAGTTTCATTGCAATATCATAAAGCAATAACGTCTTTCCTGTACCTGGAAGTCCTGTAAAAATAAAATATCCCGATTTTTCTGCCCGAACCCGTTTCAATATCTGTCGTTCAATATCTCTTTGCTGTGAAGTTAAAAAATATTCTTTTTCCAAAAAACGGACTGGCTCTGTCAAAGGAGAAATCAAATATAATTCCGCCTGAAATAAATCTTCAATCTCGCCCTCATAATCTGCACTATTCTTTTGTAGGGCACTGCATAGCTGTTCCCAGTCTGCATCCACGATATGATCATGATTCGTCAGTTTTACCAGCCGTTTCTGACTGCTGATGTAGGTATAAGATAAAATAGATTTTCCAAACACAGACAGATAATACTTATTTTGAAGAAGCTGTTTTTTGATTGCATCTTCTGATACGCTCCCGCTTTTTAATTCAATATTTACAATCTGTTCTTCTTTTATCTGAAGAAGGTCAAACTCCTTACCCAGTTTTGGTATCTGAAAAGAATAAAAAAAACGCAACGCCGATACATCTGACATTTGCAATTCCAACTGTTTTACCAGTTCTTTCATACTGTCTAATTCCCACTCACGCATTTTTAAAGAATATTTTCTGCCAGATAAATGACGTTCTAATTTTTGCAGACATTCTATCTTTTGATTTCGGGTAAGCGCATAAATTGATATTGATTTCATTTTTACTACTCCTGAAAAATTTTTCAATCTCCCCTATTTTAAACTTAATTCGATTAAAATCAGGACTGAATACCTCTATTCTATTCTATCCTACTTTCCTTTCCCTGTCGAGTCAGCTTGTTAAGCAGGTACTCGCAATTGAAGCAGGAAACTTCCTTAATTCGGTTAAACTAAAAAACAGCCAGAACAACTGAGGTGTGAGGTGACCCCTCAAACTTCTTTTTGTCCTGACTGTTTTTCTAACAATTTATTTGTTTTTTATTTTCTTGACTGCTCTATTGTGCATTTATCATGGCATGCCGCCTCTAATTGTGAACTTCTCTCAATGTATGAAGCAATCACTCCGCCCAGGTTCCATTTACAAAAATATCCGTTTTGCTTCCATCCTCACGGATTCCTACAATGCGCAGGTCATCTGACCCTACCATAAAGTCCATGTGAATCATGGAATCGTTGATGCCTCTTTCATGGATTTCTTCCTCCGTCATGTCCATAAATCCTTCAATGACTTCTGAAAATCCACGTCCGGCTGCAACATGGCAGCAGGCATTTTCATCAAATAAGGTATTATAAAACATCAGACCAGACTGATTAATCGGAGATTCTTTTGGAACAAGTGCAACTTCTCCAAGCATAGAAGCACCTTCATCCATCGCAAACATTTTTTTCAGAGCTTCTTCTCCCTCTTCTGCATGACAGTCCACAACTCTTCCGTCTTTAAAATCAACGGTAAAATGATTAATGACCTGTCCAGAACAGCTGAGTGGTTTTGTGGAAACCAGACGTCCCTCACATTTTCCTTTCATTGGACTGGTAAATACTTCTTCTGTCGGCATATTTGGAACAAAGAATGCCTGATTTATATGATTGACATCCCCCGCACTTCCCCATTTTGCACCAGGAATCAACTCTACCGTAAAATCGGTTCCATTACTGCTGGTATAATGAAGAGATTTAAAGTTCTGCTCATTCAACCAGTTCGCTTTCTTTGTCATGCGCTCATTATGTGCCTGCCAGATTTTCTCTGCATTTTCTCCATCTTTTAAATAAACGCAGTCAAAAATCGCATCCCATAATTTGTCAACTGCTACG
>JAIIAN010000064.1 GCA_022717655.1 Bacillota bacterium
GAATAAAAAATAAGAAAAAGACAAAAGATGACTACACTTTAAATTTTGTGCAGTCATCTTTTTTCTTCTATGAAAAAACACAAGAATAAAGAGAATACCAGCCATTTGGCTAGTATACAAAACTAAAAAAAATTGGTATAATTTTAAGATAAAATACGAGGGAAGTATCATGCAAATAGGAAAATACGGGGAGTGAAGGGTATGAAAGGTGAAAGCAGAGATACTGAGACATTTATGAGGGAAAGACACAGGCAGGCAATTTTAGCTTCTATAGTAAAACGAAGCGAATTATTATTATTTGAATATTTTCCAGAGCGGGAAGAATTTATTTTATACGATGGACAGTTTCAGGTACTGCAAAGAATTGAACATTTTTTGAAACATCTGGAAAAAGAAGAGAAAGTCCATCCGGAAGATAAATGGAAAGTGGCAGGATTTTGCAGCGGGGAACTGCGAAATTCCATTGAAATCAGATGTATAGAGGGAGAAGGGCTGATTTCAAGAAAAGATTTAAATTGGATTTATCTGCCGAAAAGTTCCAAGGAAGAACCGGTGCTTTTAGGCAGTATCAGAGATGTTACGATGGAGAAACGAAGGGAAGAAAAACTGCAGGAAGAAGCACAGCGAGACCCACTTACAAAGCTTTATAATAAGGGTGCAGGAACAAAATTGATAGAAGAATATTTAAGTACAAAAGACCCTTATTCAGCTTGTGGTCTGATGATTATCGATGTGGATTATTTTAAAGACGTCAATGACAATTATGGACATTTATTTGGAGATATTGTATTAAAAGATTTGGCAAAATTACTGCTTATGGTCTGCGATAAGAAAGACATTGTGATGCGTGCAGGCGGGGATGAATTTGTAATTTTATTTAAAGATATTCCAAATAAGGCACTGGTTCGTAAAGCAATGCAGTTGGTTCATTCGATTCGGAAGCAGACGTTTCAGGAAAAAGAATATTCCATGACCTGCAGTATTGGAGTGTGTTATCTGCCGGAAAATGTTTCAGGCTATACTTATGAACAGATATCTAAAAATGCGGACTGGGCGTTATACCGTGCAAAGGAAAACGGAAGAGACCGGTATGTCTTTTGTGATAATCTTCAGCGTTTTCAAAACATGGAAGAAAAAAGAACGGTAAAAGAAGAACATGCACGGGAAAAACATGCAAGAGAAAAAAGAGTACCAGTAAGGTCAAATGGAAGCTTAATTGCAACGGCATTTGAAACCTTTGAAAAGGCAAATGATTTTGAAAGCGCAGTCAATCGGCTTTTGGAGATTGTTGGAACAAGTTTTGACTTGGACAGAGTTACTGTGCTTCGGACGGACATCAAGGTCAACTTATGTGAGAAGATGTATCAGTGGACGGCAAAAAATATTCCTCCTGCACTGGAACAGAAAATCAATTATAAAAAAGAAGATTTCCTAAAACTATTTTACAGCTATGATGAAAATGGAACGACGGTGCTTCAGGAAGATGAGATGAAAGCACTTGGTTATACGGAACATGGAATACAAACTCTGCTTCAGGGAGATGCCAAAACCGCAGTTCATACGGCAATCTATTACGAGGGAAAATATGCAGGTTCCGTTTCTTATATGGTGTGTAAGGAAAAACGGATTTGGAAAAAGGAAGAACGGCAGATTTTAGGGGAAGTTACGAAAATTATTGCTGCACATCTTGGCAAATTGTTTTTAATGAATTCCATGAGTAATGGAATGTTTGCTAATCCGGAGTTTGATGATTTGACGGGACTGATTTCATTTACCCGTTTTAAAGAAGAAGTGGAGCGGGTGCTTGCAGATGACAAGAGCAGTTCTTATGTGATGGTGTATACAGATTTTGAAAACTTTAAGTATTTTAACCAGAAATGGGGCTACCGGATGGGAGACCGTCTGCTAAGAGAATTCAGTAATTATATTATCGGAACAATGCAGCAGGAAGAACAGATTTATTTTACACGCATGGTTTCCGACCAGTTTTTGTTATTTATGCCGTATAAAAAGAGAAAAGATACCGTACAGGCAGTAGACCGGCTGAATCAGACATTTATAGAGGAGCAGAAAATGGCCTTTGCGGATACCCGAATCCGGCTTCGCACAGGAATTTATTTCATTGAAGAGGCAAAAGTAAATGCATCTACTGCAATTGATGCAGCAAACTATGCGAGAGAACAAGTATCAAAGGCAACGGGAATCAGTGTGAAAGTTTACGGAAAGGAGATGGAAGAGAAACAGAGAGTAGAAAATGAAATCATCAATGGATTTGACCTTGCAATGAGAAATGGAGAGTTTAAAATCTATTTACAGCCAAGAGTTTCCCTTTCTGATTATTCGGTTATCGGTGCAGAAGCAGTAGTAAGATGGCAGAGAGCAGACGGAACAGTGATGATACCAGATGCATTTATTTCTTTATATGAAAGAAATGGAAAAATTATTGATTTGGATTTCTTTGTGTTTGAAGAAGTTATAAAATTCCTTGCAGAAAATAAGAAAAAGGGCAGAAAGCTGATACCGATTTCGGTAAATGCTTCGATTCTTCATGCAAGAAATAATAATACCGTTGAGCGGTATCTGGAAATTTTAAATCGTTATGGAATTGACCCTGCTTTACTTGAAATTGAGCTGACGGAGACTGCAACCGTATCGTATTATGATAACGTAAAACGGTTATTTCAAAGATTTCAAAAAGTAAACATGCAGACGTCCCTGGATGATTTTGGTTCAGGATATTCCCTTTTAAATACAGTGATTGATATTCCGGTTAATACAGTAAAAATCGATAAAGTTTTTATGGATAACTGTAAGAAGAGTGAGCGTGGAATTTATTTCCTGCATCAGATTGTAGCTTTGGTAAAGGGGTTAGGCTATCATGTAGTCTTCGAAGGGGTAGAAAATCTGGAACAGGTTAATATCTTGAAACAGGCGGGATGTGAAGAGGCACAGGGCTTTTGGTTTGCGCATCCAATGCCTGTCGAAGAGTTTGAAAAAATTATGTATGAAAAAATGCCGTATCAAAAGGCATAAATTTTATAGAAAAGAAGTATTTGCCGAAAATGAGCAGGTACTTCTTTTTTGAGAGAGTACATTAAGATTGACTTTCTTTTGGTGAAATGCTTATAATAAAGCTGTTTCAAATTGTTTGGCAGTTAGAAAGGGCAATCGAAATAGAAATGGAAACAAGAGAATTATTAGAGCAGGTAAAATCAGGAAAAATATCAATAGAAGAAGCAGAAAGTTATTTTAAGAGAGAGCCATTTGAAGAAATGGGATATGCAAAACTTGATATGCACAGAGAAGTGCGTTCCGGCTTTCCGGAAGTCATTTTTTGTAGTGGAAAGGCGGATGAACATCTGCTTCATATTGTAGGAAAGTTATATGAAAAAAATGGAGAAGTGTTTGGTACAAGGGCTTCTGTGCATCAATATGAACTGGTAAAAGAAAAATTTCCGGATGTAGAATATGACCCGCTTTCCAGAATTTTAAAAATAGACGGAAAGAAAAGGGAAAAAAAAGGGCTGATTGCAGTGTGTACAGCAGGAACAGCGGATATTGCAGTAGCAGAGGAAGCAGCACAGACAGCAGAATATTTTGGAACGAAAGTAGAGAGAGTATTTGATGTAGGAGTCAGTGGAATCCATCGTCTGCTTTCTAATATTAAAGAAATTCAGGATGCAAATTGTGTGGTCGCAGTTGCCGGAATGGAAGGAGCACTTGCAAGTGTGCTTGGAGGTCTTGTGGATGTGCCGGTGATTGCTGTGCCGACTTCTGTAGGATATGGTGCAAGTTTTCATGGATTATCTGCACTTCTTACAATGATTAATTCCTGCGCAAATGGAATTGCAACCGTAAATATTGATAACGGATATGGTGCAGGGTATCTCGCAACACAGATTAACCGGCTTGCAATAAAATGATAAGAGTAAGATAAAGTGGAAAAAAGTAGAAACTGGAAGTGTTAGAGTCTAGAATAAAAAAAGATAAGGATTAAAATAAAAAGAAGATGAGAATAAAAAAGAAAATTTTAATTATTACAACAGGTGGAACACTGGCATGCGTAAAAAGTGAGAATGGACTTCAGCCAGGACTTTCGGGTGCAGATATTTTATCTTATATTTCTGATATTACAGATTTTTATGAAGTGGAATTTTATGAGTTATTTCAGCTCGACAGCGCAAATATTCATCCAGAAAACTGGGAAAAAATGGCTCAGGTGATTTATGAGAAACACTATTCTTATGATGGAATTGTTATTTTCCACGGAACAGATACGATGGCATATACCTCTTCTGCACTGGCATTTATGCTGCAGAATCTGCCGATTCCACTGGTTATCACAGGAAGCCAGCTTTCCATTGCCAATCCACTTGCGGATGCAGTGGAGAACTGCCGTTGTGCGATTCACATGGCAGGAAGTGCAAAACCTGGAGTATTTTTAGCATTTGACAGAAAAATCATGCTTGGAACAAGGGAAAGTAAAGTAAGAACCCGCAGTTTCAATGCATTTGAAAGTATTAATTATCCTTATGTCGGAGAAATTGATTCCAGAGGACTGGAGATTTATGAAGAAAAGATTCCGGCATTAAAAGGTCCATGCCGATTAAAATCCTGTATGGAAAACAAAGTGTTTTTAATTAAATTAGTCCCAGGATTCGATGGCAAGATTTTCCAGATGCTTTATGAACATGGCTATCAGGCACTGATTATAGAAGCATTTGGAATGGGCGGAATCCCGACCATGTCACCAGAAGTAATGGAAGAACTGCGTGATGTCATCCAAAAAGGTATGATTGTGGTGGTAAAAAGCCAGTGTCCTTATGAAGGAAGTAATCTGTCAGTGTATGAGACAGGAAAAGAGGCATTAAAAGCCGGCGTGCTTCAGGGATATGATATGAGTACGGAAGCAATTGTAACGAAACTGATGTGGCTTCTTGGACAGGATTTAGAGAGAGAAGAATTGATTGAACTGTTCTATCAGAATCTGGCAGGAGAAGTGAATACAAAACGATAATTGGGAGAAAATACAATGGAAAAACAGGAAATGGCTCTGGAGGTCATAAAACGAATGAAAGAGGAATACCCAGATGCGGATTGTACACTGGATTACAATGAAGCCTGGAAACTTTTAGTCAGTGTGCGTCTTGCGGCACAGTGTACCGATGCAAGAGTCAATATTATAGTGGAAAAACTGTATGAAAAGTATCCAGATGTGGATGCACTTGCTAAAGCAGAACCAGAACAGATTGAAGAAATTGTAAGACCATGCGGACTGGGAAAAAGCAAGGCAAGAGACATCAGCGCCTGCATGCGTATGCTGAAGGAAAAATATAATGGAAAAGTTCCAGATGATTTTAATGAACTGTTAAAACTGCCTGGAGTGGGAAGAAAAAGTGCAAACCTGATTATGGGGGATGTATTTGGAAAACCGGCGATTGTCACGGATACACACTGTATCCGTCTGACAAACCGTATGGGACTTGTCGATGGAATCAAGGAGCCGAAGAAAGTAGAGATGGCACTTTGGAAGATTATTCCGCCGGAAGAAGGCAGTGAATTCTGTCACAGACTGGTGTATCATGGAAGAGAAGTCTGTTCAGCAAGAACCAAACCGCATTGTGAGAGATGCTGTTTAAATGACATCTGTCCGAAAATCGGAGTGGAATAATCAGTGGAAAAAAGATTGAGAAAGATTTTAGGGTCTATGCTGGAATATTTCTCAAAAAAAGATTGACATTAAAGGGTAAGTATAATATAATATCTCAATGTGACGTAGTGCGAAAATACTTAGCCAAAAGCCCCGGTATAGTATTTTCATATAAATTTTATTTATGAAGTAATCAGATTATGATATGTTGAAAATTAGGGAGGTAAAACCATGAACACTTATATGGCTAATCCGGATAAGATTGAAAGAAAATGGTATGTAGTGGACGCTGAAGGCCAGACATTAGGTCGTCTTGCATCTGAAGTTGCAAAAGTTTTAAGAGGAAAAAACAAACCAGTTTATACTCCTCATGTAGATACAGGTGATTATGTAATCATCGTTAACGCTGACAAAGTAGCTGTAACCGGTAAAAAAATGGATCAGAAAATCTACTATCATCATTCAGAATATGTTGGTGGAATGAAAGAAACCACATTAAAAGAAATGATGGCTAAAAAACCGGAAAAGGTTCTTGAACTCGCTGTTAAAGGTATGCTTCCAAAAGGACCTTTAGGAAGAAGCATGATTAAAAAACTTCACGTATACGCTGGACCAGAGCACAACCATGCAGCTCAGAAACCAGAAGTATTAACATTTTAATAGGAGGTAAAGAACATTGGCTAGTACAAAATTCTATGGAACAGGAAGAAGAAAATCATCTGTAGCTCGTGTTTACTTAGTACCGGGAACAGGTAAAATTACAATTAATAAAAGAGATATCGACGAATACTTCGGATTAGAAACACTTAAAGTTGTTGTTCGCCAGCCGTTAGTTGCTACTGAAACAGCAGACAAATTCGACGTATTAGTAAACGTTCATGGCGGTGGATTCACAGGTCAGGCTGGTGCAATCCGTCACGGAATCTCCAGAGCACTGCTTGAAGCAGACGCTGAATACAGACCAGTATTAAAATCTGCAGGTTACTTAACTCGTGACCCAAGAATGAAAGAAAGAAAGAAATACGGTCTCAAAGCAGCTCGTCGCGCTCCGCAGTTCAGCAAGCGATAATCGACTGTTCAGACTATATCAAAATGGTTCAAAAACCCCGGAAAATCAAGGCTTTCCGGGGCTTTTTTATACCCAAACGGGTGACAAAAGTTTGACTTGATTTGGTCTAACGAGAGCCATTTTCACCCAATTTTTAGTGGTTAAGTATAGGACAACCAGAGAGCAATTTCGAGGGTGTTTTTGAGGGCGATTTTGGCACTCTCAGACACCGGATTTTTCGCTGGAGAGTTTGGCATAATCTGACCAAATCTGAACAATTAAATACGATTCTAATGCAGGTACTTAGTAACAAATAGCTGGGTACTTTTTTTATTTCAGAGATTCCGGCATTAGAAAGGGCCGTCACTAAAGTGCAATAAAGGTGTTTTCTTTATAGTGGAAAAAACAGAAGATATATGTTAAAATTTATTTCGGATTTTTGTATAAAAATAGATATCAGAACTTGTGTTCGATAAAATAAAATGATATATTATAAACAGAAAATATGTTCGAGGAGATAAGACATGAATAGTGAAAAAAATAATATAGATATGAGTAATGTGATTAACAAATTGTTTGAAGGTGATTGCTTAGAATATATGAAAAAGATACCAGATGGAAGTGTGGATATGATTTTGTGTGATTTACCGTATGGTATGACACAAAATAAATGGGATAGTTATATTCCTTTAGATGAGTTATGGAAACAATATAATAGAATAATAAAATCCAATGGGGCAATTGTTTTAACATCAAATGGAGTTTTTACTGCAAAGCTCATTTTGAGTCAGCCTAATATTTATAAGTATAAGTGGATATGGGAAAAATCAAAGCCAACTAATTTTTTGAATGCTAAAAAGCAACCATTAAGAAAACATGAAGATGTTTGCGTTTTTTATAAAAAACAGCCAACATATCACCCTCAAATGACAAAGGGAGAACCATATGATAAGGGAATAAGAAAAAATCAGCTTAGTGGTAATTATGGAGACTTTGAACCGGTGCATGTAGCAAGTGATGGAGAACGCTATCCTACAGATGTTATTTATATTAAAACAGCAGAATCAGAAGGGGCAGTTTTTCATCCTACACAAAAGCCTATAGAACTGGGTAGATATATGGTGAGAACATATACAAATCCAGGGGATATAGTACTTGATAATACTTTTGGCAGCGGATCATTTTTAGTGGCAGCGTTGATGGAAGGTCGAAATTTTATTGGAATTGAAAAGAATGAAGATGTTGCGTTGTTTAAAAAAGAAGAAATAGATTATATTGATGTAGCAAAAAGAAGGTTATTCTTAGCATGGGAAGGATTAGACAAAAAAACTCGTAAATATATTAAAGAGGAAAATCTTATAGCAGAATTTAAAGAAAGATGAAAGTGAAGTGTATGGGGACAATTATCAGAAGAAATGAAAGAAGTTGGGCAATCGTAATTATTTCAGAGATAAAAGTAATGCTGAATGGATTGGGTTTAAAGATTAAGAGTGCAGGTGGAGAAAGCACGCTTTCTGTAAATAAGAAGAGTATGTTTCCAGATGTTTTATTGTATGAAGATGAGGCACAGACTAAAATATTACAAGGTTGGGAACTCAAAATGCCCGATGTATTAATTACGGATGAGGCATTGATTGCAGATGCGACAAGGAAAGCAAAGGCATTAGGATTAAATAGTTTTGTTATATGGAATTTTACATATGGTAAATTGTATTTACAGAATCAGCAAGGTGTTTTTAAGGAAGCTAAATTATGGGATGGAACAAGTCATATTCAATCAAGAGAAGATGTTAGTACATATAAGGATGAATGGTTGCCAATTATTAAAGATATTGTATTAACTGTAAATGATTTTTTGGTTACTGGAAAAATTACTACGTCATCAATAACGGGAACTGTTTCAGAGTCAATAATGGCGGAATTGATACAAAGAAACAAAGAGCTAGTTGCAGAAAATATTACAATAGAAGCAAGTCATAATACAAGAATGGAAAGTAAAATTAAAGTATGGTGGAATGTTTTTCATGAAGAGTATGATAAAGATGAAAGCAATATGTATTCTGCATATGCAAAATCAATATTGTTGAATTGGACTAATAGAATTATGTTTGCTAACGCAATAAAGAGGTATCATAATTGTGCATATAAAATTAATCAAATTGATTTTACGACATCACCTGAGGATGGAAATCTTATTATTCGACAGATAATTGATGAAGGTGACTTTTATAATGTATTCAAAAAAGTTGATTTCAATGAGTTAGTACCAGAGGATACTTGGATTGATATTGTAGATTTTAATCAGTTTTTAGTAGAGAGCAATATAGACAAAATAGATCAATCGGTGTTACAGGAATTACTAGAGAAAACAGTTAATATTTCAAAAAGAGAGATAAGAGGGCAATATACAACGCCTACAATATTGGCTGATTTCTTATCTAGAATCACAGTAGATGATTGGAATAAAGATTGTGCAGATTTATGTGCTGGAACTGGTACAATCGTAAAAGCTATAATTAGGAATAAAGCTAAAAGATTGGCAATGGCTGAAAAGGCATTCGTTAGTACATGGATATCAGATAAATACGCATATCCTCTTCAGATTGCTAATATATCGATAACAGATATTCAAGCAATAAATATACCCTTAAATATGTTTCAAAGTGATGTTTTTTCTGTTAATGCTGGAGATGAAATTGAGATTAAAAGTCCAATAGACGGAAGCGAAATAAAAAGGATTATTCCGAAATTTGGAGCAATTATTTCTAACCTTCCATTCGTTGAATATAATAAAATTGCGAAAGATGAACAGGAGTTTATTACACAAATAAGAAAGAATGTACAAGATAATACAGGCATAGAATTTACATTAGGTAAAACAGATTTATATAATTTTATACCATTTAAGTTATATGAATTATTAGATACTAATGGAAAACTTGGAATTATTTTATCAAATTCATGGTTAGGGACAGACATTGGAAGAAAATTTTTTGATGCACTGCAATATTATTATGATATAGAAGCAGTAGTTGCAAGTGACAATAAGAGATGGTTTAAAAATGCTGATGTTGTTGGTACATTATTAATAATGAAGAAAAAAATTATTTCACAACCTGATATACAACATAAAATATCATTTTGGTTAGTAAGAAAAGATATACACAGTATAGGGAATGAGGAAGTTGAAGTACTAGTAAATAGTATTGTTCTGAACGAAATGTTGGATTCTAAGTTGGCAACATTTAAACAGTACAGTTATGAGGAGATTAATAATATAACAAATTACGGACTTACACTTAATACCCTTTTTCATGATGTATTATGGATGAAAAATTTGGTGAATAAATTAGTACCTGTTTCAAAATTCTTAGATGTTAAGCGCGGAGAGCGTAGAGGCTGGAATGATTTATTTTATCCTTCAGATACAAATGATATTGAAGAAGAATATATACGTCCAGTTCTAAAAAATCCAGCTAGATTAAAATCATATGATGCAGAAACAGACATAGAAGCATTTTGTTGTCATAGAAGTAAAAGAGAATTAGAAGAGTTGGGGCATGAAGGGGCACTTACTTGGATAGAAAAGTTTGAACACATAAATAATAGCGTTGGAAAACCACTTCCAGCTGCATTAAAAAAAACTGGGTGTTATTGGTATGAAATGGATGATGCATCAAGAGCTGATTTTGTTACGGCATTGAATCCTGACAAAAGGCTGTTTGTAGCAAAATTTCAGGAAAGAACTTTTGTGGATCAGCGTTTTACTAGAATGTTATTAAAATCTGAAAGGTTTGATTCTGATTTGGTACATGCTGTTTTAAATTCCATATATGGAATGTTTGCGATAGAAGCAATTGGATTTGGAAGAGGGCTGGGAGTGCTTGATGCAAGTAGTGCTAGGCTGAAAAATATGTATATGATAGATATTGACCAAATATCTCAACGTGATGCTGAAGAGATTATTAGATTATTTGAAATTATTAAGAATAGAGAAGTAATGGATATTGAAGACGAATTAAAAGATTCAGCACGTAGAGAGTTTGATAACAAAGTACTCCAATCAATTGGGGCACAGGATTTATATGATAAAATAAAGGGCTCTCTTTTATCACTTCAGCACACAAGACATTGTGTAAAATAACATAAGTATTTTGCTGCAAGGAGAAGAATACTCAAAAAATCATTAAATTAAAATGATTTTAAACATTACTTCTTGGGGTTAGTTTATCAAAATATGATGTTTAGAATTTAGTGATAGACAATATGGAAAAGTATTGCAAGCTCAAAGCATTGTAAACATCAGCTTACAAATGATAAATATCTCGATTTTCTGGGTGAGGAGGAAACTGCCTGCTGGTATCCTTGTCGGGTCAGTGAAAGCAGAGAGGTAAATCTAAAATATATTGCAATTTATAGAGGCAGACCAATTTCGGCAATCACTCACTATGCAAAAATCGAAAAATTTGAATACAATAAGGAAAAAGGATATAAAGTTTGTAAGTTTGATGGTGAGGCGATTGAGTTACCGAATAAAATTAAACTGGGAAGCAAAGACAGCTGTTTTTTTATCGGTGCAAAGTACACTTCTCTTGAATCTTTATTAAATGCGACCACTGCGGACGATGTAGTTTTTGGATAGAGATAAAATTGAATAGCTAAGAATATTGCATTTTTAATATGGAACATGGTATTATTAGTACATTGAAATCATTAAAAATTGGAGGTGTTATAAATGGGATACTTAGGACAAAGCATTAAAAAACTCGGATTTGGTTTGATGCGTCTTCCACAGCTTGAGGACGGTGCAATCGATGTAGAGCAGACAAAAGAAATGGTAGACCTTTTCTTAGATGCCGGATTTACTTATTTTGATACAGCATGGGCTTATGCGGGAAGCGAAGATGCGATTCGTCAGGCATTAGTCGAACGTTATCCAAGAGAAAAATTTCAGCTTGCAACGAAAAATGCAGCATGGATTAACTGCAAAACCAAAGAAGAAGCGATGGCACAGTTTGATACCTCATTAAAACAGACCGGTGCAGGATATTTTGATTTTTATTTATTGCATAACCTTGGTGAAAGCCGTACAAAATACTTTGATGATTTTGACTTATGGAGCTGGGTTCAGGAAAAGAAAGCACAGGGTCTGATTAAGCATGTGGGATTTTCATTCCATTCTACACCGGAAGAGTTAGAGACAATTTTAACAGCACATCCGGAAATGGAATTTGTACAGCTTCAGATTAACTACGCAGATTGGGAAAACCCTGCAATTCAGTCAAGAGCTTGCTATGAAGTAGCAAGAAAACATGGAAAACCGGTTATTATTATGGAACCGGTAAAAGGTGGTATGCTTGCCACTCCTCCAAAGAGCGTGGAAGAAATTTTAAAAGCATCTGAACCGGAAGCATCTTCTGCATCCTGGGCGATTCGTTTTGCTGCAAGTCTGGAAGGCGTCATCACAGTATTATCCGGCATGAGCAATGTAGAACAGATGGAAGACAATCTTTCCTATATGAGAACCTTTGATGGTTTATCCGAGAAAGAAAAAGAAACTTTGGATAAAGCACAGGAAGAACTCAAAAAAATCCCACTGATTCCATGTACAACCTGCAACTACTGTGCAAAAGTCTGTCCGAAAGAAATCGGAATTTCCGGCTCTTTTACAGCGATGAATTATCTGACTTTATATGGAAGCAAAGCTCAGGCACAGCATCAGGAAGGTTGGCTGGTAGGCAGTCATGGAAGAAAACAGGCTACAGATTGTGTAAAATGTGGAAAATGCGAAGAAGTATGTCCACAGCACATCAAGATTCGTGATGAACTTGAAAAAGTAGCAGATGAACTTTTAAAATAAAATAATTAGAATAAAAATAAGCTCGATTCGAACGCAGATAAGCATTCTCCAGCTTCAAGTGTGCGGAGCACTAAGCGATGGGGAAGCGGATTGCGACTGTCCGCTTTACAGGAATGTATTTTCACTTTACAGGACTGACTTGACACAAACTTAAAATACGGTATAATGGCAGAATATACGCATTTTGAAAGGAGAAAGTATGAACCAGATTCTGACAGGAATAAACGATTTCATGTACACGTATATTCTACTGATTCTGCTTGTGGGTGCTGGTGTATTTTTTACCGTATTTACAAAAGGAGTTCAGATTCGTTTATTGAAAGATGGATTAAAATCCATTATGGAAAAGAAAACCGGAAATGAGGGGGAAAAATCGGTTTCTTCTTTTCAGGCATTGATGATTTCTACTGCTTCAAGAGTAGGAACCGGAAATATTGCCGGAATTGCAACTGCAATCGCAGCGGGGGGACCGGGAGCGGTTTTCTGGATGTGGGTTATGGCAGTGGTTGGCAGTGCGTCTGCTTTTATTGAGAGTACGCTGGCTCAGATTTATAAGGTAGAAGAAAATGGACAGTTTCGAGGTGGTCCATCTTACTACATGGAAAAAGCATTAAAAAAACGCTGGCTTGGAATCTTGTTTTCCATCGCATTGATTATCTGCTTTGCTTATGGATTTAACGGACTTCAGTCCTTTAATATGTCTTCCGCATTAGAATATTATATTCCAAATTATTCGCAGACTCATGTACCGATGGTGGTTGGTATTGTATTGGCTATTGCATTTGCGGCGGTTATCTGGGGCGGTGCACATAGAATCGGAGTAATTACTTCTTTTATTGTTCCGGTTATGGCAGTTGTTTATATTTTAATTGGAATCTATACCATGCTGACAAACTTAAGTAGTATTCCGCATGTATTTGGTATGATTTTTGAAAATGCATTTAGTGCCCGTTCTTTTGCGGGAGGATTTGCCGGAAGTGCGGTGATGATTGGAATCAAGAGAGGTCTGTTTTCAAATGAAGCCGGTATGGGTAGTGCGCCAAACGCAGCGGCATCCGCAGATGTTGACCATCCGGTTAAACAGGGGCTGGTGCAGGTGATTTCTGTATTTATTGACACACTTTTAATCTGCAGTACCACAGCCATGATGCTTCTGATTTCCGGAGTGCAGGGAGAAAGCGGAGTATTAGATGGAATCCCATTTGTGCAGGAAGCAATTCGTGCGAATATTGGACAGTGGGGAATTCATTTTATTACAGTCTCCATTTTTGCCTTTGCTTTTAGCAGTCTGGTTGGAAATTATTATTATGCGGAATCCAATATTTTATTTATTAAAAACAGTAAAGTGTTATTAAATATTTTCCGTATTACTTGTGTCGTAGCCATTTTCCTTGGAGCACAGGCGGATTTTTCCGTAGTCTGGAATATCGCAGATATCACAATGGGATTGATGGCAATCATTAATATTATTGCGATTATGCTGCTTAGAAAGACTGCAATTAAAGCACTGAAAAATTATGAAGAACAGAAAAAAGCCGGAAAGAATCCGGTGTTTAAAGAATCCGATATTGGAATTAAAGATACGGTGTGGAAATAAGAATTCGTATTGGTAAATAAAAGAGAAATCGGTATGCAGAGCATCAAAGTCTGCATACCGATTTTCTTTTTAAGATTTCACATGGTATTTTATATTCATCCTGATGAGATGGTTCGGGATGTTCGATTTTTTGGATTAAATAATCTGCCGCAATGGTTCCCATTTTTCTTAAAGGAAGTGCCATAGTAGATAAGGCAGGGGTAAATGCGGCACAGATTTCCCGGTTATCGAATCCAATGACCGAAAGGTCTTTTCCAATCGTCAGGTTATGTTTGGCTGCGTAATCATAAACGCCTGCTGCCATTAAGTCATTCATGGCAAAGATTCCGGTTACGCCTTCTTTGACCAAACACTTTGCACCTTCATAGCCATCGATCCGGTTCCAGTCACCACTGATTTCCCACGATGGATTAAACGGAATCTGATATTCATAAAGTGCTCTTAAGAATCCTTTGCGTCTTTCAAGGGTATGATAGCTGGCCTCTGTTCCCTTGATAAGCCCAAGTTTTCTGTGCCCGTTTGCGATCAGTTCTTTTGCAGCTTCATACCCCCCTTGTTCGTCATCGTAAATAATCGAAGTAATCTCAGGATTTTTTACCCGTCCATAGACTGCGACAAGCGGAACGGAGAAAAGCTCGGAAATATTATCCATGACATGGTAATGTCCTTCGATGTAAATAATTCCTTCCACCCGTTTGGCGAGCATCTGCTGTACTTCATCTTCGACAAGCGAGTCATAATTTTCTTCTTTATAAAAAAGATTGCCATATTTCTGATAAAGCCGCATATTTCCCATTAAGAGCGTATACCCTTTTTCTTCCATAAATTCACTGATGCCGTCGATAATCGATGGAGTATGGAAGATGGTGAGGTCCTCGGCAATAATTCCAATGGTTTTCGTATTTTTCTGTTTTAAGTTTTTTGCCATATAGTTTGGCACATAGTTCATTTCTTTTGCAGTTTCCAAGACCAGTTTTTTCACTTCATCGCTGGCTTTGTTTTTTCCATTTAAAATATTTGATACAGTAGAAATTGAGACATTACACGCCTTTGCAATTTCTTTTATCGTTGCAATAAAAATCACCCCCTAAAGTAAAGTGTAGTTTTTTTGTATTTTTCTTTTATTA
>JAIIAN010000328.1 GCA_022717655.1 Bacillota bacterium
CTTAAGGAAATCCATGTTTGAAAATATTCAGACCTTTTCCTTTGCTAACATTGATAAATACAGCACTGCAGGTCTTGTTACCCGTATGACTACCGACGTAACCAATGTACAAAATGCTTACCAGATGATACTGAGAATTGCTGTAAGAGCACCATTTACCCTGATTTGCAGCATGATTATGTGTTTTGTGATTAATGCAAAACTGAGTCTGATTTTTGTGGTTGCAATCATCGTACTTGGGGCATTTATTGTTGTAGTGGTAAAGACAACAATGAAAATCTTTGATATGGTATTTAAAAAGTATGATGCGTTAAATGCCAGTGTACAGGAAAATGTTTCTGCCATCCGTGTAGTAAAAGCGTTTGTAAGAGAAGACTATGAAAATAAAAAATTTATCACAGCGGCCGAAAATGTTTATAAATTATTTGTAAAAGCAGAGGGGGTTTTAGCCTTTAATGGCCCGGTTATGATGCTGGTTGTTTATTTTTGCATCATCTGTTTATCCTGGTTTGGAGCAAAATTCATTGTAGTTGGAAATATGACAACAGGGGAACTGACTTCTATGTTTAGTTACATCATGTCAATTTTAATGTCCCTTATGATGTTATCCATGATTTTTGTTATGACAACACTTAGTATTGCAAGTGGAAAACGAATTGCAGAAGTATTAAATGATAAAGCAGATTTGGTTAATCCAAAAAATCCAATCATGGAAGTAAAAAATGGAAGTATTGATTTTAATCATGTGGAGTTTACTTATAATGATGAAGCAGAAAAAGACACTTTGATGGATATTGATTTACATATTCATTCCGGAGAAACAGTTGGTATTATCGGAGGAACGGGATGTGGAAAATCAAGTCTGGTAAATTTAATCAGCCGTCTTTATGATGTAAATGCAGGTTCTGTATGTGTCAGTGGAAAAGATGTACGTGAATATGATTTGGAAGTCTTAAGAAATCAGGTAGCAGTTGTATTACAAAAAAATGTGCTGTTTTCCGGTACAATTTTAGAAAATCTGCGTTGGGGAAATGAAACTGCGACAAAAGAAGAATGTATTGAAGCCTGTAAAAATGCGTGTGCAGATGAATTTATTGAGCGTTTTCCAAATAAATACGAGACGTATATTGAACAGGGTGGAAGTAATGTATCCGGTGGTCAGAAACAGAGACTTTGTATTGCGAGAGCATTATTAAAGAAACCGAAAATTTTGATTTTGGATGACTCGACCAGTGCGGTAGATACTGCAACAGATGCGAAAATTCGTTCCGTCTTTGCTAAAAAGATTCCGGATACGACAAAAATTATTATTGCGCAGAGAATTTCAAGTGTGCAGGATGCAGACCGTATTTTAGTATTGGATGACGGAAAGATAAATGGATTTGATACGCATGAAAATCTGTTAAAAACCAATGAGATTTATCAGGAAATTTATAATACGCAGGTAAAAGGTGGAGGAGATTTTGACCAGACAGGAGGTGCGAAATAATGGCAGGACAGGCAAGAGTAATGAAAGGCGGTCCAGGACCGGCAGGTGGACCATTTGGAAAAAACGGTGCGCCGAATCCGACAAAAACATTAAAAAGAACGCTTGGATATATGCTGAAAAATTATAAGTTTCAGTTTCTTCTGGTCGTGATATGTATTATGATTACTGCATTTGCAACCTTAGAGGGAAGTTTATTTATGCAGTCTTTGATTGATGATTATATTGTACCAATGACAAAAGCAGAAACACCAGATTTTGTTCCTCTGATGCAGGCGCTTACCAAACTGGCTGGAATTTTTGCTGTTGGAGTTATTTCTTCTTTGGCATATAATAAAATCATGGTATATATTAGTCAGGGAACGATGAGAAATCTTCGTGTTGAATTGTTTACACACATGGAATCATTACCGATTAAATACTTTGATACCCATGCACATGGAGATATCATGTCTGTTTATACCAATGACGTAGATACCTTAAGACAGCTCATGGGACAGAGTATTCCGCAGGTATTAAACTCGGCGGTTACGATTGTAATGACTTTTATCAGTATGATTGTACTCGATATCCCGCTTACGATTCTGACTCTCTTAATGGTAGGTGTAATGACAGTGGTATCGAAAAAACTGGCGGCAAAATCCGGAAAATACTTTGGGGAACAGCAGATGAACCTTGGTAAGGTAAATGGCTACATCGAGGAAATGATGGATGGACAGAAAGTCGTAAAAGTATTCTGCCATGAAGAAAAAGCAATCGAAGAGTTTCAAAAATTAAATGAAGAACTCAGAAAGAGCGCAGATAACGCAAATACCTTTGCCAATATTATGATGCCGATTAATAACAATCTTGGTATTATCAGTTATGTCTTATGTTCTGCATTTGGTGCAGTTCTGGCAATCAGTGGAATTTCCGGACTCAGCCTTGGTACTCTGGTTTCTTTTTTAACATTAAATAAAAGCTTTACCCAGCCAGTCACTCAAATCAGCCAGCAGATGAACAGCATTGTTATGGCAATGGCGGGTGCAGACCGTATCTTTCAATT
>JAIIAN010000065.1 GCA_022717655.1 Bacillota bacterium
CATAATAATGATGTATACAAAAAAGATAAAATAGTTAAAATTTTCTAAAAACTGTTGAATAATTGACTGAATATTGATATAATAGATTTACATTACAGGAACGAAAGTAAAACACCTGTAAAATACACGTTAAAGGGGTTGGACAGCATGAAATTTATTATAAGCGGAAGAAACATTGATATTACGGACGGACTTAGAACAGCAGTCGAAGATAAGTTAGGAAAACTGGAACGATATTTTACAGCGGATACAGAAATTATTGTAACATTAAGTGTAGAAAAAGAACGTCAGAAAATTGAAGTAACGATTCCAGTAAAAGGTAATATCATTCGTTCTGAGCAGGTAAGCAATGATATGTATGTTTCCATTGACCTGGTAGAAGAAATCATTGAAAGACAGTTAAGAAAATACAAAACAAAAATTATTAACAAGAAACAGAACGTGGAAACATTCCAGCCGGAATTTATTGAAAAAGACTACGAAGATGATACAAACGAAATTAAAATCATTCGTACCAAAAAATTTGGATTTAAACCAATGTATCCGGAAGATGCATGCGTGCAGATGGAATTACTTGGACACAATTTCTTTGTATTCTTAAATGCAGAAACAGAAGAAGTCAATGTTGTGTATAAGAGAAAAGGAAACACGTATGGTCTGATTGAACCGGATTTCTCTGATGAAGATTAAAAATTGAATAGGCTATGGATAGAGGCTGTAGAAAATTCTACAGTCTCTATTTTTGCGTGCAAAATGAAAAACATTCTTGAATTTCCAAGACTCTCATGCTAGTATACTAGTTAGAAGTAAATGGTAATACCATTAAAACAGGTAGCAAAATCTGCTGAAATGAGATAGGGATGGTGGAGACAAAGGATGATAGAAATCTTAGAGGGAACACACGAGACAATCAACTATGGTAATCCATTAGGACTTAGACTGTTTCATAATGTAGACTACGAGGATTACCCGGAACACTGGCATACTGCGATTGAAATCATTATGCCGATTCGTGAAGAATACACTGTGATTGTCGGAAGTAAAAAGTATTGTTTAAAAGAAGGAGATATCTTAATTATTAACCCGGGTGTACTGCATGGTTTGGAAGCACCTCCGACTGGAGAACGTATTATTTTACAGTTTAGTGATTATTTATTATATTCTCTCAAAGAAATGGAGACACTGTTAAATGTGCTTCCGCCTGTGCTGTATTTATCAGAGGAAGAAGACACGCAGAGATTATACAGTTTTGTAAAACGTCAGATGGATTCCATTATTGTGGAGTATGATGAGGAAAAGACATTTTTTAATGCAGTCATTTACGCAAAATTAATTGAAATATTTGTACATATCGGACGAAATGTCATAAGCGGAGGCCGAAAGAATAAAAATCAGGCTTTGCGCACAGAAAATAATCCGGAAAAGAAAAAGGAATATATGGAAACGATTATGAGTGCCTGTAATTATATTAATCAGCACTATCAGGAGGCTCTTTCTTTGGAAGAAGTGGCAGAATTCAGTGGATTTTCCAAGTTCCATTTTACAAGGATTTTTAAGCAGTGTATGAATATGACATTCTATGAATATCTGAACCAGAAGCGGATTTCAAAGGCAGAGGAATTGCTTAGTACGACCGGAGAAAGTGTGACGGAAATTGCAATGAGTTCAGGATTTTCTTCGATTAGTGCATTTAATCGTACCTTTAAATCAATAAAAGGATGTTCCCCATCGGAGTATCGTGGAAAAATCAGTACCGATGAGATGTGCAGTAAAAAATAAGAATCCCATTTTCGGGGTTCTTATTTTTGTTGTATAAAAAGAAAGCAAGAATCGAGAAACACTCGGCAACATTAAGGGAGAATTTTTACAGGAAATCCTTTATGATAAGGATAAGATAAAAGAAACGAGTAAATTCAGAATAGAATAGAAAAAAGGAGACCGTTATGAGTCAGTCAATTAAACTTCCAAAACTTCTGCAGGAAGGCTGTGTATTACAGCGCGGAGAAAAGACAAGAATCTGGGGCTGGTACAAACCACAGGCAGAGCTTGAGGTTACATTTCAGGAGAAAGTTTACAGAACCAAATGTGAGGAGGACGGAGCATTTGAGACAGAAGTTTCCTGTGAAAAAACAGGTGGTCCTTATGGATTGAGTATAAAAAGTGAAGATGGACAGGAGACAGTCGTAAAAGAGGTTTCTGTTGGAGATGTGTTTGTATGTTCCGGACAGTCTAACATGGAACTTCCGATTACAAGAGTGCGTGAAATGTTTCCGGATGAACCGGGAAATGCAATGGTACACCAGTATAAAGTGGAAGAATGTCCGGTGTTTACAGGGGCATTAAAAGAACATAAAGAAGCAGGCTGGAATGAATGTGTGGGAGAACCGCTTGAGACAACAACTGCACTTGGATATTTCTTTGGAGATATGATTCAGAAAAAAGAGCAGGTTCCGGTCGGAATCATCAACATCAGCAAAGGGGGAACTCCGGTAGAAGCATGGATGAGTGAAGAAGCTTTGGCAGATTACCCGGAGTTTTTAGAAGTAAAAGAGCGTTTTGCACAGGACGGATATATTGAAAATCTGCTCAGTACACAGGATAAAAAAGAAAACGCATGGCATGAACTGCTTTCAAAGAAAGAGGCAGAGACAGAGGATGCATCGTGGAACACTTTAGAAGTTCCAGGCTGGTTTGATAAACAGGGACTTGAAGATTTCAGTGGATTACTGCATTTAAAGAGAACTTTTGAAGTGCCAAAAGAACTGGCAGGAAAATCCGCAATTTTAAAAATGGGAACGCTTGTGGACAGTGACCGTATCTTTATCAATGGAGAAAAGGTGGGAGAAACCGGTTATTGTTTTCCACCAAGACTTTATCCGGTACCGGAGGGACTTTTAAAGGCAGGAGAAAATGAAATCTTTATCCGTCTGGAATGTCGTGACGGAAAAGGTCGTATCACTCCGGATAAACCTTGTGATGTATGTTTTGAATCCGGAGAAAAAATCAGTCTTCGTGGAACATGGCAATATCAGGTGCGTGTAGTCAGCGAACAGGCTCCGACACTTACCTTTATTACAAGACAGCCAACCGGAATGTATCAGGGAATGGTTGCACCGTGTACCAACATGACCGTAAAAGGAGCACTGTGGTATCAGGGAGAATCCAATGAGTGGTATCCGGAAAGTTATGAAGATTTGATTCAGAAGATGATTTTGGATTGGAGAGCACATTGGAAACAGGAAGAACTGCCATTTATTGTGGTTCAGCTTCCGGCTTGTGGAATGGATAACCGTGGAGACGGCGCATGGGCAGTCATTCGTGAAGCCCAGAAAAATGCGGAAAAACTTCCGGATGTGGCAGTTACTGTAAACTTAGATTTGGGAGAATACAATGATTTGCATCCGCTTAATAAAAAAGGCGTGGCACACCGTGCTTATCTCGCAGCAAGAAAAGTGATGTACAAAGAAGAACTTATCAGTGAGGGACCAAAGCTGATTTCTTATGAGAAAACAGCAGACGGAGTAGAACTTACCTTTGATACGCAGGATGGACAGTCACTGGAAATTGCCTGCGGAGACAGCGTAAATGAATTTGAAACCGCAAAAGCAGATGGAGTATTTTATCCAGCAAAAGCGAAAATTGAAGGTACGAAAGTAAAAGTATTTGGAGAAGAAATCAAAAAAGTGCGTTATGCATGGAAGGATTCTCCACTTGATGGTCTGTTAAAAAATAAAGAGGGACTTTTGACAGCTCCGTTTGAGATAGAAATAAAGTAGAGAATCAAGACTAAATCGGACAGAAAAAAGTAAAGGAACGGGAGAGGCAGATGAAACGGTTATTTAATGATGGATGGAAATTTTGTAAACAGCCCCTTGAGACAAGCTTAGAACAGGTACAGGAAAGGATGCAGGATTTCTATGCCGTAGGAATCCCACATGACTGGATGATTTCCCAGGTGGAAAATTTATACGAAGACGGAATGGGCTGGTATCACAAGAAATTTAACTGGACAAAAGAGGAAGAAGAACTGGTGGTACTTCGGTTTGATGGGATTTACATGGACAGTCGTATCTATGTAAATGGAGTACAGGCGGGAGAATGGAAATATGGATACACAACTTTTGAAGTAGACGTTACGGACCTGTTAAAAGACGGCGAGAATGAAATTTTTGTATCGATTACTTTTCAAACTCCAAACAGCCGTTGGTATACCGGAGCCGGGATTTACCGTAATGTATGGTTAAAGAGGCTTCCTTTGGAACATTTTGTGTCAGATGGAATTTATTTTTCAGCCAAAAAAGAAGATGAAAATGTATGGCAGGTAGAGATTGATGCCGAGGTTGAAGCAACAAGCGAACTGCAGGTAGTCTATGAATTAAAAGCAAAAAACTCAGACAACGTTCAAAAACTTACGGGTAAAGGATCCGTGACAAAAGAAAATGACATTTATGTGCATCATTTAAAAGCAAAAGTAAACCATCCGGATATCTGGGATGTAGAACATCCGGATTATTATGAATTAATCGTTTCTTTATATAAGGGAACGGAATTAATCGAGCAGGAAGTGCAGAATGTCGGTTTCCGTATGATTGAATTAAATCCAAATCAGGGATTTTTATTAAATGGAAGAAAAGTAAAATTAAACGGTGTCTGTGACCATCATGACCTGGGATGTCTTGGAACTGCTTTCCATAAAAAGGCAATGAAAAGAAAATTTGAACTCTTAAAAGAGATGGGAACTAATGCAGTCCGTCTTTCTCACAATATGCCGGCACCGGAAGTCATGGAACTGGCAGATGAGATGGGACTTTTGATTGTGACAGAGGCTTTTGATATGTGGGAGTCTTCTAAGAATCCGTATGATTATGCACGCTTTTTCCCGGAGTGGTATGAAAGGGATGTCAAAAACTGGGTGAAACGTGACAGAAATCATCCAAGTCTGTTGATGTGGAGTATCGGAAACGAAATTTATGATACCCATGTCGGTGATAAGGGACAGTACTGGACTCGTATTTTAATAGAAGAAGTACGAAAATACGACCCGCGAAACAATGCTGAAGTGACGATTGGTTCGAACTATATGCCGTGGGAAAATGCACAGAAATGTGCGGATATCGTAAAAAATGCCGGATATAACTATGGAGAGAAATATTATGCAGACCACCATAAAAATCATCCGGAATGGGTTATCTATGGAAGTGAGACAGCTTCGATTGTACAGAGCCGTGGAATCTATCATTTCCCATACCGCCAGTCTGTACTGACAGATGAAGATGAGCAGTGTTCCGCTCTTGGAAATTCTACAACCAGCTGGGGTGCAAAATCTGTTGAAGCATGTATTCAGGCAGAAGCAGAACACCCGTATTCCTGTGGACAGTTTATCTGGACTGGATTTGACTATATCGGAGAGCCGACTCCGTATCACACAAAAAATTCTTATTTTGGACAGATTGATACAGCCGGATTTTTTAAAGATTCTTTCTATTTATATAAGGCAGGCTGGGTCGATTATAAAAAAGAGCCATTTGTACATATCTTCCCGTATTGGGATTTTAATAATGGACAGTTTATCGATGTAAGAGTCTGCTCCAATGCACCGGTTGTGGAATTGATTTTTAATGGCAAGAGTCAGGGAATCTGTACATTAGATGCAAAGAGTGGAAAACAGCTTGCCGGACACTGGCAGATTCCTTATGAAGAGGGCGAGCTGCGTGCGGTTGCCTGCGATGAAGAAGGAAATGAAATCGCAGAAGATGTTCAACATTCGTTTAAAGATGCAGAAAAAATCTGCTTAGACGCATCCGAAAAGGAACTGCTTGCAGACGGAGAAGACTTATTATTTGTAGAAATTACCATGAAAGATAAAGACGGATATCCGGTTCAAAATGCAAATAATCGTGTCTGGATTGAAGCGGAAAGCGCCGGAGTCTTAGTTGGAACAGATAACGGAGACAGTACCGATACCGAGCAGTATACTTCCGGAAGCCGAAAGTTATTCAGTGGAAAACTTTTAGCGGTATTTAAGACAAAAGACAAAGCAGGCGATTTAAAAATCCGTGTCAGTAGTGCAGGAATGGAAAGCGAAGAACTGGTCATTCCGGTAAAAGAAGCAAAAGTAAGAGAAGGAATCAGTCTGCTTGCTTATGAAGGAGTAAGAAAAGCAGAGCCGGAAAAAACAGAGGATGTAGAGGTAAGAAACATTTATTTGGAAAGCGAAAATGGTCTGCATCTGCATAAAGAAAATCAGGAAACCATCGTAAAAGCACTTTTTAGTCCGGCAAATGCAAAAGATAAAGAATTAATCTGGAGCATTGTGGATGATGCTGGGATTCCGTTAAAGATTGCAACAATTGAAGAAATCGGAGACGGATGTGTAAAAGTGACTGCAAAAAGTGATGGAAACTTTAGACTGCGTTGCATGTCAAAGAGTGGAACAGACCATATCCGTATTATTTCTTCTCTGGAATTTATTATTACAGGACTTGGAAAAGCCTTTACTGACCCTTATGAATTTGTCAGTGCCGGTCTGTATAACTACAGCAAAGGTGAAATCGGAAATGGAAATGAACATGGAGTGGCAACTGCAAGAGATGGAGAAAGTCAGGTTGGATTTAGAAACATCGACTTTGGTGCTTATGGTTCAGATGAAATTACTGTTCCGATTTTCGCACTGACCGATGACCCTTATGAAATTGAAATCTATGAAGGCATGCCGGATGAAGGAGGCAGTCTGCTTGGCAGATTTATTTATCAGAAACCAAAAATCTGGAATGTTTATCAGCAGGAAACATTCCATTTGAATAAGAGACTGCGTGGAATCAGTGAAATCTGCTTTGTACTGCGTGAAAAGATTCATATTAAGGGATTCTGGTTTAAGAAATACAATCGTGCATGGCAGACTCTTGTGGCAGGAGAATGTGATAAGATTTACGGAGACAGCTTTGAACGTGCAGGAGAAGAAATCCGTCAGATTGGAAATAATGTTACCATTCGTTTTGAACAGATGGATTTTGGTGAAAAAGGAACAAAGAGCCTTGTAATTTGTGGAAGTACTCCGCTTGAAAAGAATACGATTATTCTGAAATTTGCCAAAGATGGAGTTGAAGAACAGAGAATGGTTGAATTTATGGGAACAAAGACGAAACAGAGCTTTGAGATAGAACCGATTTACGGAGTTAACGATGTAAGTCTGGTATTTCTTCCGGGAAGCAACTTTAATTTTACAAGTATCTGCTTTTGCGAAGCATAAAAAATAAGACAGGGATTGCATGGAAAAAACAGGCAGTCCCTGTTTTCGTTAAGGTGTTAGTTCGCAAGATGTGAGCAATTTATGAGAAAAGGTATAGGAAATAGCCAGAATAAATAGCAAAATTTGGGCACTTTTGAGCAATATGTGACTAGCCAAATGGGAAAATGCCTAAAAATATACAAGTATTATGCACATGTTGCTAAAATAATGGCAAAAAAAGAAGTGCATAAGCGCTAACCGTACGATATAATTGGCTTATCAAGTGGAACACAAGAAAGTTTAGTTGAAAGGGAGGAGCAACGAAATGAAAAAACAGAAAGACAATGTACAGGTTCCGCAGTCGGGTCAGATAGCAGTTAATACAAAAGAACATTCACTGCTGAGACATATTAAAAAAGAGTGGAGATTATATTCCTTAATGATTATCCCTCTTTTATATTACATTATTTTTAAGTATGTACCGGTAGTCGGAAATATCATTGCTTTCAGACGCTATAAGGGAGGTCCGAATATCCTTGGTGAATATTGGGTAGGATTTCGGTACTTTGAACAGTTTATCAAAGACCCTCAGTTCTGGCAGGCATTTTGGAACACACTGAGATTAAGTATCGGATATTTATTAGTGCGTTTCCCGGTTACTTTAATCTTTGCACTTCTTCTGAATGAAATCAGAAAGAAAATGTGGAAGAAATCTGTGCAGACAATTTCTTATCTGCCACACTTTATCTCACTGGTAGTTGTCTGTGGTATGGTAAAAGAATTGTTAGCAGCACAAGGACCAATCAACAAATTGATTCAGATGTTTGGAGCTGATAAAATCGCATTTATGTCTGAACCGGGCTGGTTCGATTTTGTATACATCGCATCTGGTGTATGGCAGGCATTAGGATGGGGTACAATCCTTTATCTGGCAGCAATGACAGGTATTAATACTGAATTATATGAAGCAGCATCTATGGATGGTGCAGGAAGATTCCAGCAGGTTATTCATGTAACAATTCCGGGAATCATGCCAACAATCATGACTCTGTTAATCATGGATATCGGTGGTATCGTAACATCAAGCAATATGCAGAAAATCTTGTTATTATACAACCCACTGAACCAGCAGAAAGCCGACATCATCGGAACTTTGGTATACAGAATGGGTATTACAGGTGGTAACTTCAGTTACGCTGCAGCAGTTGGTCTGTTTGAAGGTGTAATTGGTCTGATTCTTGTTACATCTGCAAACTTCTTATCTAAGAAATTTACAGAAACATCATTATGGTAGAAAGGAGTACAGGAAGAAAATGAACAATATGAAACCAACAAAAGGATATCGTGCCTTTCAGGTCATCAATACGATTATTATGATTTTTGTCATCTTTATTACCCTGTATCCTTTTGTATATCTTGTAGCACAGTCATTCAGCAGTGACGCCGCAGCAAGTGCAGGAAAAGTTACTTTTTATCCAATCGGATTTAACTTAAACACCTACAAATATATCTTAAGAGATAATCAGTTCTTCCGTTACTATGGAAATACCATTTTTTATACAGTAGTCGGAACTTTTCTCTCTGTAGCATGTACAGCGCTGATTGCATATCCGCTGTCAAAGCCAAGATTAAGATTAAACAAAGTAATCACACCGTTAGTTGTATTCACCATGTATTTTGCCGGTGGTATGATTCCAAACTACATCGTAATCACACAGTGGTTAGGTCTTCAGGACAGCATGTGGTCTATCATCCTTCCAAATGCAATCAGTACATTCAACTTACTGGTTATGAAATCTTTCTTTGCAGGACTTCCGGAAGAACTCGAAGAAGCAGCAGCAATCGACGGAATGAACACTTATCAGATTTTCTTAAAAATCATTATTCCGTTATCTAAACCAATCATTGCAACCATGTGTCTGTTCTATATGGTAACGATGTGGAATGAATGGTTTACACCAATGCTGTACTTAGATTCAAAAGAAAAATGGCCGGTTGCGCTGTATGTAAGACAGTTAGTAGAGGGGGCAAATAATACGGAAATCGGTTCTTCTGATGCAAGTAGTGTACAGGCAACTGTAAAATCTGCAACCATGGTATTAACATCAATCCCGATTATCTGTGTTTACCCATTCGTACAGAAATACTTCGTACAGGGTATGACAATCGGAGCAGTAAAAGGCTGATACTTAACAAGTTTTAACAGGGTACGCCTCGGCGTACCCGCATATAAGGAAATTTATAATTTAACTATGTGAATTGCGTATGATTAAACGTACGTTAGAAAATCATAACTTAAGGAGGTAATTATGAAAAAGAAACTCGTAGCAATGACACTTGTGTTAGCTATGGCTGGCACTACATTAGCAGGCTGTGGCGGCAGCAAATCATCAGACAGCAAGGACGGACCGACTCTTTCAGCAGAAGATGCAGACAAAGACCTTGATTACACTTATGGAGAAGATGAAACCTTCCATTCAGACGAAGCAGTAAAATACTCCATGATGTACTCAGACCATGAAAACTATCCTTACAATGAAGATTGGTTACTTTGGAAAGCAATTGAAGAAAAAACAAACGTAACATTTGACCTGACTATCGTTGCAAGAACAGACTATAATGATAAAGTTTCTGCTTCTGTAAACAGTGGTAGTGCTCCTTACATCATTCCAAAAACTTATGACTCTACTGCTTATGAAGACAGTGGTCAGATTGTTCCAATCAGTGACTGGGTTCAGTACATGCCGAACTATCAGAAATGCGTAAAAGAATGGGGCATGGAAGACGACTTACAGCAGATTCTGGCATCCAACGGTAAATACTATCGTCTGCCGGGTATGTGGGAGACAACAGCCGGTGGTTACTCCCTTGCAATTCGTAAAGATGTATTTGAAGCAGCAGGTGTAGACCTTTCAAATGAAAGCTCCTGGACATGGGATGACTTTTATGAAGCATTAAAGAAAGTAAAAGAATATACAAAAGCAGATTATGTATGGTCTGACGGATTTGGATTCGGAAGTACCATGAATATCGCTGCAACAGTTTATAACGTAACAGGTGGTTACTCCAATGACGGTGGTGACTGGGGCTTAAAAGATGGTACAAAATTTGACTTTGATAAAGGGGAATTCTACTTCGCTGATACAACAGACGAATACAAAGAATACCTCACAATGTTCCACAAAATGTACGAAGATGGTTTAATTGACCCTGAAACATTTACACAGGATACCACACAGGCGCAGGCAAAATTCTTCCGTGGTGATTCTTATGTCTTAAATATGAACTATCAGATTTATTCTGATATCCAGAATGGTAAAATGCAGGTCGATGGAGCTGAATTATACTTCCTGACTCCTCCGGCAGGTTCAGCAGGACAGTTAAAAGTTTCCAGCGCAGCTGGTCGTCTTGAAAACGGTATTATGATTACTCAGAATGCTTTGGATGAACTTGGTGAAGAAGGATTTATCAAAATGCTTCGTTTCATTGACTGGTTATGGTACTCAGACGAAGGACAGACCTTATGTCTGTGGGGTGTTGAAGGTGAAACCTATACAAAAGATGATGATGGAAATATCGTATTAAACTCTGACATCTACTACAATGGTATTAACCCAGGTGCAGAAAAACAGTTAAACGTAGACTATGGATTTGGTAATGGTGTATTCGCTTACGGCGGTTCTCAGAAACTTCAGTATTCTAAATTCTCTGATGGAGAAAAAGAATGGAACGAAAGAGTAAACGCAAGCAAAGAAGATATCCAGTTAAAACCACCAATTCTTGCTGATGAAATGCAGAAAGAAGAAATGAACTTAGTTAAGACTCCTCTTATGGACTATGTAAATACAGCAGCTCTGGAATTCATCACTGGTAAACGTGACCTGGATAAAGACTGGGATGCTTACGTAAAAGACTGTGAAGACAAAGGCAGCCAGAAATATGTAGATGAAGCAAACGAAATTTATCAGGATACAAAAGACCTTCTTAAATAATTAAAATAAGCAGTAACCAGGGAAAAGAATCTGGCAGCGCAAGCTGTCGGGTTCTTTTTAGAACAAAAAAACACGGAAACAAATCTAGTACAGCGTACAAAAAATAACCAGACTAATTTGCGGGACGATGTACTAGTACGGAGGATGTATGGCTACATTAGAAATTTCAAAGAATAAGGGACTTTATTTTGTAATTCCAGAAGAATGTGGAACCGGTGTGAAAAAAGTAGCAGGTAAAGTGGCAAAAGATGTAGAGGGAACACTCTCATTTTGTCCTGAAATCTGTGAAACAGTTGTACCGGCAAAACAGGCAGTAATTGCAGTGACTGCAGGAAGCGGAAAACTGGCAGAAACACTTTGCGGAAAAATTTCAAAACTTGGACAGGTAGAAGGAAAACGGGAATCTTATGCGTTTATTGTGGCAGAAAATCCGGTAGAAGGAATTGAAAGCGCACTTGTTATTTACGGAAGTGATAAACTTGGAACCATTTATGGCTTGTTCCATCTGTCAGAGTTGTTAGGTGTGACAGCAATGGTCGACTGGGGAGACTGTCAGTACGTGAAACAGGACTCTTTTGTCTTAAAAGAAGAGGATTCTTTTGTATCAAAAGAGCCGTCTGTAAAATACAGAGGATTTTTCATCAATGATGAATGGCCATGCTGTGGAAACTGGGCAACTTCTCATTTTGGAAGTTTTAACGCTAAAATGTATGACCATATTTTTGAATACCTCCTCCGTATGAAGGGAAATTATTTATGGCCGGCGATGTGGGCGGAAAACTTTATGTTAGATGGTCCGGATTTAGAATCCATGAAACTGGCTGATGAATACGGAATTTATATCGGAATGTCTCATCATGAGCCTTGTATGCGTTCCGGTGCAGAATACAGCAAGGTGAGAGGACCGAAAAGTCCGTATGGAGATGCATGGAGCTATGTGACAAACAAAGAAGGAATCTTAAGATTCTGGGAGGACGGTGTGAAACGAAGCATCGGTCACAATGTATTTCCAACAGTCGGAATGAGAGGAGAAAACGACAGCAAGATGCTGGGCGAAGATTCTCTGATTTCCGATAATGTACGTCTGTTAAAAGAAATTATTACAAAACAGCGTGAGATGATTCATGAACATCTGGAAACAGACGGAAAGAAAGTTCCGCAGTTATTTGCAGTTTATAAAGAAGTAGAAGATTACTATTTTGGTGGTGGAAGTGAAGAAGGACTGCGTGGATTTAAAGAACTTGAGGACGTAACCTTACTGCTTTGTGAAGACAACTGGGGCAATATGAGAGCACTTCCGGAAGCATTTGAGAGAAATCATAAAGGCGGATTCGGAATGTATTTCCATCTGGATTATCATGGAGACCCTGTTTCTTATGAATGGGTTTCTTCTACCGAACTTTCCAAGATTTGGGAACAGATGACAGAAGCTTATGAATACGGAGTAAGAGAACTCTGGATTGTCAATGTCGGAGATGTAAAATTCCAGGAGTTCCCATTAAATTACTTTATGGATTTGGCATATGATTTTGAAAAATGGGGTTCTTCTGCTACAAACAGTACAAAAGAATATACCAAAGCATGGATAGAGTCTATGTTCGGAAGCTATACTTCAAAAGAAGAACGAGAAGAAATTCAGGAAGTATTAGAAGGTTATTTAAAAATCAATGCGTTGAGAAAACCGGAATCTTTAAATGATACGGTTTATCATCCGGCACATTATTTAGAATGTGAAAAACTGTTATCTCTTTGTGGAAAACTCGAAGAAAAGAATGAGAGACTGTGGAAAACCTTAGAAGAACGTGGCATGGGAGATGCTTACTTCAGTATGATTTATTTTTCAGCAGAAGCATCTTTTAATTTACTGAAAATGCATCTGTACTCTGGAAAAAACCACTTATATGCTTCTCAGGGCAAAGCGGTTGCAAACGAGTATGACAAGTTAGTGGAAGCCTGCATTGAAAAAGATGAAGCTTTGAAAACTCAGATGGCAGAATTTAAAGACGGAAAATGGGCAGGAATGGAACTGGCTTCTCATATTGGATTTACAAACTGGAATGATGAAGACTGGAGATATCCGGTGCGTCACATCGTTCGTCTTCCGAAAAAACCAAGACTGGTTGTGACAAGAGCAGATAAAACACAGCATTACACGAACCAGTATTTCCCGATTACACTTGTGATTGATGATTTCGTAGTTTCTTCTAGCAAAAAGGCTAAAATTCAAATTGCAAATGGTGGCCAGGGAAGCGTAAAATGGAAGATACAGGAAGGCGCAAGAAAAGTCGGACTAGATGGAATTGCACACGAATCCGGAGAAGAAAGCAGATGCGAATGGCTGGAATTTTCCCAGACATCAGGAGAGACTGCACTTCAGGACGAAGTTGAAATTTCTTTAAAAGAAGAAAACCTTCCGCTTGGAGAAGAAGTATCATGCAGTTTTGAAATCAAAACAGAAACCGAGTTTGTTCCGGTTCTGGTAAAAGCACTGAAAAAAGATACCAGTGCACTTCCGGCAGGTGCATTTCTTGCAGAACATGGCATGTTTGTAATGGATGCGGTACATTATGCAGATAAACAGGCAGGGCTGTATGAGGGAGAAGCCGTAGAGTTTAAAGAACTGTATGATTTTGGAAAATATCAGAGCGGAATTAAGGCATTTCCGGTAACAGCGTCATTTGATTCAAAAGAAAATGCCCCTTCTGTTACTTATGAGCTTTACAGCGAAGAAGAAAAAGATTGCTTCTTAAATCTTTATACTTCTCCTGCGAATCCACTGATTTATGGCGGAAAACTTTCGATGGAAGTTTCTGTAAATGAAGAATCCGGAAAACTGGTTGAATTTACAGAAGACGGTTATAAGGGTGGAGAACCGGGCTGTATTCCATGGGAACAGGCAGTATTAAATCAGGAACACGTAGGAAGTACAGAGATTTCTTTGAAAAAGGGACTTAATAAAATTACAGTATTTGCAAGAGAAGCCGGAATGGTATTAGAACGTCTGGTGATTTATCCAAAAGATATGGAACGTGCAGTATCTTATCTCGGAGAAAAAGAATGCATCAGGGTAACACCTGCAGAGAAATAAATCAGGTACTTATAAAATTGAGCACAGAAAAAAGAAAGCGAGGAATGAAACAATGGCAGTCAAAATGAAAATGAAAACAGCAGTAATGACAGATTTACAGAAAGTAGAAATTCAGGAACGTGAAGTTCCGACACCGAAGAGTGATGAAGTACTTGTAAAAGTAGAATATGTAGGAATCTGTGGTTCTGACTTACATTACTATGAATCAGGAAGAATCGGAGATTTCATCGTAGAAACTCCTTTCGTACTGGGACATGAAGCAGGTGGTACTGTTGTGGAAGTTGGCGAAAATGTAAAACACTTAAAAGTTGGTGACAGAGTTGCCTTAGAGCCGGGAAAAACCTGTGGAAAATGCGAATTCTGCAAACAGGGTAAATACAATCTGTGTAAAGACGTTGTATTCTTCGCAACTCCGCCGGTAGACGGTGTATTCCAGGAGTATGTTGCACATGAAGCTGACCTTTGCTTTAAACTGCCGGAAAACGTAAGCACAATGGAAGGTGCATTAATTGAGCCATTAGCAGTTGGTATGCATGCTGCAAATCAGGGTGGCGCTCACCTTGGACAGACTGCAGTTGTAACAGGTGCAGGATGCATCGGTCTTGTAACTCTGCTTTCTTTGAAAGCAATGGGAGTATCTAATGTAATTGTAGTTGATATTATGGAAAAACGTCTGCAGAAAGCATTGGAGCTTGGCGCAACAGCAGTTATCAATGGAAAAGAAGAAGATACGGTTGCCCGCATTATGGAACTGACAGGTGGAAGAGGATTTGACCTTGGAATCGAAACCGCAGGTTCTCAGATT